>JBJTNS010000208.1:0-6971 GCA_046074245.1 Chitinophagaceae bacterium
ATAGAAAAGAGCATTGTGTTATCCGCAAAAAAATCAGTGCTTACAAATATTGCTTAGGTGTTTTTCCTGTTACCTGCTTAAAGACTCTGAAGAAGCTCGAACGCGAGCTGAAGCCGGCTTTCTGACCGAGTTCTTCGAGCGAAAATTCTTCTCTTTCTCCTTTGTCCAGAGCCTGCAGAACATGGCGCACTCTCAGCACATTTCTGAATTCAGAAAAGCTATACTGATTGTAGTAACGGAAGAGATACTCGAGGTGGTAGTATGGAATCGATAAAGCAGTACTTATCGTTTTTAAGTCGAAGTCGGGATCGGTATATGGAGCCGATGCCAGATAAGCATTGATCTGCTCGATGTATAGGTTGATTTTATCTACTTCAATATTCAGAGGTTTTTCGCCAGTGTCTTCGTCCAGTTTCTGAATCCAGCCATTACTGTCTATATACAAAGCATTGGTGTCCTCAGATTCAATAATGCTGGCCTCTGTGTCAGATTCAGGATGGTGGATGATAGCAGGTTGTGCTTCGCGAAGATTGTACGAGAGCGACTCGGCACTTTCTATGTCAGGCAGAGCAGTTTTAAGTGAAGGGATGCCCAGTAGCAAATCTCTTTTAATTACCACTCTTGTAAACAAAAGGATTAACACAAGACTGCGAACGATGTTTAAGTTGGCAAGATCTAGTTGAGGAATTTTATAATTGAGGGTCCAGTTTAATATAGCACTTAAAAAAAGGATAGTGCATAGTATCGTACAAAACCCAAGTAAGGCTAGTATCCAGTTGCGCATTTTCGCAACCTGCGGATGCTCTTTTTTAGATTTTTTAAGATAGCGTATTACTTGTCTCCATGCCAGAATGGTATAAACGACAGACATCAGCACTATGATTCTGGCATGATGCGCAATCTGTAAGTATATGCTGAATGTTGATTCGTCATGTAATTTGGTTCTCTGTTCAGGTAAACTAAGTTGACCAGTTTCAGAGAATCCTGCAATCAGATAGTAAATCAGAAGTAAAACAGCTAGTATAGGAATGATGAAATGCCCTAGATCTGATTTTCTGATACTCTGATCATCGTGAATGATTTTGCGTATGTACAAATACAGACTCGGAGGGATGAAATAGTACCAGCATGACACCGAACCCATCAGGAAAGTATTATAAATAAGATCTTCCTGAATCGTAAAGATGGTGAGAGAGCGGAAGGCTAGTAGTAAAAAAGCAATGCCTAAAAACCTGTTAGGTAATTTGTTTTTAACCGAGCTTATCAGCAATACTACAGCGATGGAAACACCAAATATGGCTGATACCAGGTTGAAAAAACTATAATGCCCCATTGTTTAAGTTCAAGCAACAGCGTTTTTGTCGCTGTAGTTGATGCCGCGAATTTAAATTATTTATTTTAATATAATGACAATCAATATACTGATTGTAATTGTGGATAATTTGATAAATTCGTTTTTTAATTAACTACCTCATGCAGACGGATTTGTGGTTCTGGAAAAGGATGTTTATTCATCTTTCCTGTACTCAAGGATGTCGCCGGGTTGACAATCGAGTGCCTCACAGAGCGCTTCAAGAGTCGAGAAACGAATGGCCTTGCCTTTGCCGGTCTTCAATATTGATAGGTTTGCCAGCGTAATGCCTACTTTCGCCGATAAGTCGTTGAGACTGATCTTGCGCTTTGCCATCATGATATCCAGGTTAACGATTACTGCCATATTAAATTACTAAATCAATTTCGTTGTTAAGGTCGACGCCACGTTTAAAAATCTGAGCAAATACATTCAGAAAATAGGCGATAAATAAATATTCGAAGTGAAACAATCTCATGGCAGATGCTTTATTCAGCACATCCTGTAAGTAATACAACTGAACAGAAGAAATGGCATCTACTATAAAGAAAAGGATACTTAAAGTGGCGACACTTAAGAGATGTTGTTTGGAGACAATGTTCTTGAATGGGTTCTCTTTGTTGAGAGAGGCAAAGAATTTAGCCAGACGAATCATTAAATAGCCTGAAATGGCAAGTTTAATGATTTCGCAAACAGAGATACAAGCAAAACCAATCGGAGAACTTTGATATAAGGGAAGGATATTGGTGTCTGAAAATACAAGCTTGAAGAACTGAGCATTTTCTATATAGAACCATTTATATAGATAGGCTGGAATAAAAAGAAGGGCAAATATCCCGATGATGTATGACAAGTTGCGCAGAGAATCGATACTTCGGGCATTGTTAAGGTTGAATAAACGGGTCTGCATCAGAAGTTTTTCGATGCCAGACATCAATTTAGAAGATGAAGTGTTCATGGTGTTTTTAAAATTATATCACAAAAAACAGTAAAAATTTATTGATAAACAATAAAAAATAGTTTTAAATCGATAAAATTCCTCGAATGCCTGACCAATGAAAAATGCATAAAATGTCTAAAAAACCATTTTTTCACATCATCGACTAGGTATTTTTCGCATAGGGTTTCCTAACAATCAGGCACTTATCTTAAAGTTTCTTACAGAAGTCGCGCCAGCACTTGCTTTTTGAGATATGATTAATTTGATTCATTTTATGAATAATTTGTAATAGGTATTTTTACATTTTGCATCATGTTTTGATGAAAAATGATGTTTTTGTGTCAAAAAACGCACTTTCGGACTAAGTAAAAATACTCATAAAACCCTGTAAATCAGCATAGTAAGTGAATTTTTTTTGAAATTTTTCTGCCTCATCCTCAGATGCTTATCTCTTATTTTTCGCGTAGGTGTGCGCGAACTTGCAAAAAATGGTTTTTCGATGGTTTAATGCAGTAATTTTGTGACCGTTAAGATTAAGTATTTATACCTAACACAAGACAATAAGTATTTAAACTAACATTACACAAATAACCCAAAAAATGAACTCAAAAAAATTAAACCCGATCAATTTCAGATTTGCAATCATTGCTATTGTTGCTTTATTATCTTTTAACCAGGCTAAAGCTCAGGCGCACACTACTGTAACTTCAAGCAGAGGTTATTATGTAGACATTACCTTAGATGTAGTAAGAATCATCGCTCCAAACTCCTGCCAATGGGGTTACAATTTCAATACCCGTATCAGCTACGACATCACTTTCGGTGGTAGCAATAAACCTAAAGAGCTGTATACTCTGCAAACTACACTGGCTTGTGGTTCATATAACAACTTCGTTTCTCTTCCTGATAAAGGTGGTAAAGGCGAAAAGAACACCAACTCTAATCCATGGAATCCAAACGGCGATTGCGCTACTGCAACGCCATCTTCTCTGAACTGTAATACTTTTTCATTAGTAATCGAAGGTCCTGGAATTCCTCGTCAGACCATCTCTATGTCAAGAACTACAATTTTACCAGTTGAGTTGATCGACTTTACTGCAAAAGCTGAAGCATTAAACATCAACCTTAACTGGAGCACTGCTTCTGAATTAAACAATTCACACTTCGAAGTTGAGCGTTCAACAGATGGTTTAAACTGGACTTCTATTTCTAAAGTAATGGCAAGTACCGAGCAAACTGCTGTTAATAACTACAGCGCTACCGACAAATCTGCTGCTGCTGGTGTCAACTTTTACAGATTGAAACAAGTAGACCTGGATGGTACTATCACCCTTTATAACACTATCCTTGCAGTGAAAAACGAATCAGCTATTGAAATGTCAGTTTACCCGAATCCTGCTACTACTCTGTTTACTTTAAGTGGCGAGCATGTAGAATCTGCTACTATACAGATCATCGACGCAATGGGAAAAACAGCCGACATTCAGGGCGAATATAACAACGGTAGCATTGTATACTCTACCGAAACTCTTAACAACGGTATTTATTTCATCAACCTTTCATTAGGTAACGAAACAAAAACCTACACCATCACGATCAACAAGTAAAAAGTAAGAACAATAAAATACCCCGACCTTCCAGAGTTCAGGAAGCGTCGGGGTTTTATTTTGGGTTAAAAAAATCAAGAAGTTTTTATTTCTTCAGTGCCATCTGCATGTTTAGCAAAGCGGCCTTTAGTGCGGTCGTGCACCTGGTCGTAGCGCTGCCATGGCCAGCCACCAAACTGGGTCTGATGGTAGTCTTCAAAGGCTTGCTGTATTTCTTCTTTAGTATTCATCACAAAGGGTCCGTATTGTATCACCGGTTCTCCGATTGGCTTGCCTTGCAATACCAGAATGCTTACCGCTTCTGCATCTGCTTTGATGATCAGATCCTGGTCGGGCATTACAGAAACAGCACTGTATTTAGGAATGGTTTTTCCGGCAATGGTAACACTGTTGCCTTCATAAAAGTACAATGTTCGGTTAATGCCAGCAGAGGCTTTAGGCATGGTCCATGTTCCGGATGCATCCATTTTAATGTTCCAGATTGCAACTTCGTTTTCGGCATTGCTGGCCCATGAATTAGGAGGACATGCAGGAGCCTGTGTTTCGCCAATTTTACCTGCAATTACCTCTATGCTGGTTTTGTGATTGTCGGAATCTGTGAACTCATATTTTGGAATGCTCTCGCTCCATAGCATTTTAAAATGCGGATCTACCATTTTATTGGCTTTTGGCAGATTCAGCCAGATCTGAAAGAGTTCCATTGGGTTTTCTTTTTCTTTCTCAATTAGCGGAAACATCTCAGAGTGCTGAACACCTTTTCCTGCCGTCATCCATTGAACATCGCCATTGCCGTATCGACCGGCGGCGCCCATAGAATCGGCATGGTCTACTAAACCTTTTCTTACGACAGTGACAGTTTCGAATCCACGGTGCGGGTGCCCTGGAAATCCGGGAACCGTTTTGCCGTGGTACATTCTAAAGCCATCTTTAACAATGAAGTCATCGCCCATGTGTCTGCCCTGGAATAGGGTAGGGTCTGGACCCATATTATCATTCCCTTTAGGGAAATTGTCTTCGTGGTGCACGCAGAATAAAAATGGGTCGGCGGTGTCCCACTGAAAGCCCAGCGCTCTGATATCCAGAATTGGATCAATGTCGTCTTGAGTGTCTTGCATATTTTTTAAGGTCTTTGAAAATTGCTCTACCGGAGCCAGAAGAAGCGCCGATGCTGCAAATGCCATGCGGCCTAAAAAATTTCTGCGTTTTAATTCGTTACCCATAAAGCGTTTGATTTTATTTGTTATCACAAATATACAGAGTGTGACTTAAAATATAAAGCGCAAATATCTATCTGGCGATATAGATAACTTATAGGATGTCGATGAAGCTTATTTTAGTACGGCCAGTTCTTGGTTAAGCAGATTTTCATCGACCGGATTAAGGGCAATTTTTTGTTCTAATTTACCTCCGGCACCAAGTTTACATTTGAAAAAATACGATTGTTTATCGACTATACTAACTGCTATTAAAATCGCTTCTCTGTTTTTGGCAACAGAACCAAAATGTACCGAGCCAGCATTGGGTTCACCTTTCATAACGCCTCTTATGTCGGTATACACCAGATAATACTGAGCATTGTATTTGTTATCCGCTGTAACAATCAGAGGCATTGTAGGCTCATCGTAAAATTTATCGCAATTGATATAGCCAAGATCGTAAATTTTAAGTTTGCTATCCATCTTCTTAGAAGTTTCTGCTTTAATCTCAGCGGCTTTTGCAATGGCCTTTCTTTCCTTTTCTTTTTCTTCAAGATGTTTGTCCCAGGCCTCCTTAGAATGGAAGGTTTCTTCTGAAACGATATTCCCATCAGCATCCAGAACCGTCTCAGTAATTTCCCAGGATGTCTTGCTAACACGTCTGTTTGGCAATATCCAGTTAAGCTGATTGGGTTTCGCCGGGTCTTTTATAAACACCTGCATGGAGGTATCGCTTTTACCAATTGTAAAGTCGACCTGCACACCAATTTGAGGCTGGATTTTAACAGTTTTTTTAGACGCATCATTCTCGGTAGCATTCAGATATAAACTTCCGCCAGTTTGTAGCATTTTTACCATTAGAAACCGTTGCTAATCCACTCTTAATATAATCGCCGAGCTGGTAAAACTCTTTGAGTTCTATCTGCACTTTTTTAGTCGACATTAAACTACCTTTCTTAAATAGCAGTCGCGTGCCTTCTTTACCAATAATAAGGGTATCTTTCAGAGGGTCTATAACAAAAAATTGCGATGGTTTTTCGGGGAATAAACCAAAGTTAGCAGAGGCAAGAGGTGTTTTAATAAACCGCAGACCAACACCGACACTCATGCCACTATAGCCGCTAGGAAAATTGCGGGGAAATCCGGTTGTCTGGAATCCAATACTAGTGGCATAATCGGCGATGGCCTCTGCCTGGGTTTTAGAAGCCGGCGTAAATTATAAATATCCATGATGCTGTCATAAGCCAGAGGGTAGAGTAGGATCGACTCGCCCTCCATCAATCGCGACGCAATAAAATTAATTTCTTTTTTCTGTTGTTCACCTAAAGTAGTTTGTTCGGGCTTAAAGACAATATTGTATTTATTGTCTTGAGCGAGCAATGCTGTAGCAGAAAGCTGGCATAGCAGTATCAGGCATTTGTTTATCATGATTAAATAAAATTGATTGGATTGTAGAAAAGCAAACGACAGATGAGATTGAAATATTGTAAGTTCAGGCTATTCTCTTAACTTTGTTCTGATGAAAAAAATATTATTATTGATGTTTTTGTCAGCTGTTACTAGTCTTCTTAACGCTCAAACATTGACACGTCGCGAGGTTTTTGATTTCCAGCTTGGTGACGAACTTGGAATATCTGTATCGTACCGAGGGAAAACTTTACAATGGTTAAAAGTGATTCAAAGGAAAGATATAGGGAATGATAGTATCATAATTAGTTTTTACCGACGTCAATTGGCCTTAAAGATGGATGGAAATGTTTTCTCTGAAGATACATTAGTTAATCATGAAGGGCGTTTGCACGAGCCGTATTTTAATAGGTTTGAGCAGATGGATACTTTTGTGGTAGATAGTAGCTTTCGTAGCAAAACTTTTCTAT
>JBJTNS010000209.1:0-8805 GCA_046074245.1 Chitinophagaceae bacterium
TGTGTTTTCGAACAGTGCTAATGCTGCGACGGTTAATAGTAATAATAAGCCCGAACAGGCTCAGACATCGAATACCACCTCGAAAGAGGTTTTTTTGGTTTCTAAGGAGGAAAAATTAAAGAGTTTTGAAAATAAGGGAACTCTTACCGATTTAGAATTAAAAGAACTTTTATATCTTGTTGGCTTTAGAGGTCGTAACCTTGTAGAGGCTTGGGCGGTAGCCAAAAAAGAGACCAACGGTCAGCCAATTAAGTTAAATCCTAATGCTAAAACAGGGGATAACTCATGGGGTCTATTTCAGATCAACATGATTGGAATGCTTGGTCCAGATCGTCGTGACAAGTTTGAGTTAGTAACAAACTCTGATCTATTAAACCCAGTAATTAATGCACAAATCGCATTTCATATGTCTAATGGTGGTGAGGACTGGTCTTCTTGGCATGGTCTAACCCCACGTACAAGATACTGGATGACTCAATTTCCTAACTAGCAATTTGGCTGGGGCTGTTTGTTTGACCCTTAATCCAGTTATAGGTCTTTCCTATACCTTCTTTAAGAGACAAGGAATAGTCCCAGCCTAATTCTTTTCTAACCAAATCATTATTTGAATTTCTGCCACGAACACCCAATGGTCCAGGAATATGTTTTTTAATTACAGACTTGTCCTCAATACTACAAGCAATATCAACTAACTGGTTGATTGTAACCATCTCTTCAGACCCTATATTAACTGGGCCTGTAAAATCTGATAGCATGAGCCTTCTTGTTGCCTCTATACACTCATCTATGTATAGGAATGATCTTGTTTGCTCTCCATCCCCCCAGATTTCTATGTTGCCGTCTGACTGAATAACTTTACGACATATTGCTGCTGGTGCTTTTTCTTTACCACCTTGCCAAGTTCCTTCTGGTCCATAAATGTTATGATATCTAGCAATGGCCACTGGAATATTATTATTTCTATTAAATGCTAAAAACATTCTTTCGCTAAATAATTTTTCCCATCCATATTCACTATCTGGGTTAGCAGGGTACGCATCCGATTCTTTTAAGCCAGGGTTATTAACATCCAACTGCTTATATTCTGGATACATACATGCTGAACTTGAATAAAAAATCTTTGTTTTGTTTACACTGTGAACATCATTAAATCTTGACTGTGCTCTAAGTAAGTTTAGATTAATTAAGGCTGAGTTTTCCATAATTTGTGAATCGTGTTCTCCAGTAAATATATAGCCTGCGCCACCCATATCTGCAGCAAACTGATATATCTCGTCAAATGATTTTTGCTCGTGTTCAATTATATATTGCATATTGTCATATTCAGATAAGTCACAAAGAATAAACTCATCTGCCTGTGTATCGGAAAATTCTGGGTATTTAATATCAACACCCCTTACCCAATATTTTTCAGACTTAAGTCTCTTAACCATGTGGCTACCGATGAAGCCACCAGCACCAAGAACTAATGCAGTTTTCATATAACTAACCTTGACTCTTTCCATTCTCGCCACCATTGCTTTGTCATGGTGTCCTTAGATTCGTAGCCATTCCAAGAATATGGTCCATTCTGGATATGCTCTTCTTCTCCAAATATATTCCATTGTATATCTCTTTTTTGATTTATGCCCCTATGAATATATCCAGTATAAGTACTTCCTGGACTTCCAATAAAGTTATTACTATAGTGCATAACCAAGTTATTTAAAATTCCAAAAGAGACCTCTTCTTTAAATTTAAATTGCATAAAATCTTTATGAAAATTATTTAATATATAGTCATCCAACAATATGTAACTATATGAAGATTTAATAATTATCTCACTTTTTGACTGATCTGTACAAAGAACAATTGGTAGACCATTGTCTATACGACTAATGCCTTCATCAAGAATGCTGTTGTTTGGATCAAACATCTTTTTGTGATCTGTTAACCTAAAGTGCGCTCCATTAAAATTACCCAAAGATTCTGCTATCTGTTTTGCTAGTTGATAGTATTCTGGTTTAAATCTTACAGAAAATAAAGTTGTATCTAATGCTTTATCTCTATTTAAAAAGAATCTGCTGTAATAACCAAGAGTTTTTCCTAAATGTATATTTTCATAATTATTTAAATTAAGTCTAGTTCTACCCTCAGCAAATGCATCTTCTTTGTTAGATACACTATCTGAATCAACCAAATAATACTTCATAACATTTTCTATCTTTAGACCCTCATCAAGAAAATGATTAACAGAGTTATCTATTAAGACATGATTTTCTTTATTTTCCCAGTCTAAAAGGTCTGATATTTTTGGAAATACATTTGATTCTATTAAACCTTTTCTGTCATTAAATGCATAATTTGCTGAGTAGATCGGAACACTTTTATTGCCATAATTTTTATCTGGTGGATTAGTTATATTATGTACTATTAATTCTTTATTATATTTTTTGGCAATACCAACTGCAGATTCTATACTTGTTATTTGATTGAAAAGTCCACATGGCTGATAAAGTTGATAAAATACTTTACTCATGACTACATACCTGTTTGTGTGGTATTTTTGTTAGCACGAATTCCAGTATAAAGATACTGAGGACCTTCTGTAAAAAACCAATGATCTGGCTCTGTATAAAAGAAAAAAGCATTTGCTACAAGATTATTTTCTGGATCTGGGAAAGACTCTCTCCAGTGTTCTTGATCATTTCCATAAGACAAAACTGCATCATTTGGTTCTGGTTGAAATTTATTCCCTTCTACATAAAAGTCCCAGGGGGTTTTATGAAAAATTGTATAATTAATATGATAAGTACAAGCATTATCATCTTTATGTTTCCATAACCTTGCTTTATCTCCCTCATAAATGCTAATCAAGCACCAAGATGGAACAAGTGTTTCTGATTCAAACTCTTCTCTTGCCAAAGGAAGTAACATTTCATGAAACTTTCTAAGAGGCTCTACACTATCTTTGTGCGTTCCATCCCATATTGCCCATTGATGCCTTCCAAACCCTTCATCAAAAGTGCTTTTATCTGTTGACCATAAAGATAATGCTAAATCCTGAAGATCTTTATGCTCTTTAGGTGGAAAAATATTTTTTAATAAATAAGGATCTTTCATATTTTTACCACTTTCCAACTGGGCATGATGCTTTTTCTATCTTAGTTTTTATATGCATAAAACACCCGCACTTTCTACATTGCTTTGTTAATTTAATTAAATCTGGACAGGACTTGCATATCGACATTCTAGAATCAGACATTTCGCTATCAGCCCATTCAGTACTAGGGTTTAGAGCATCCAATGGACCAACAGCAGAATTCTTGTTTGTTTCAATAATATTTTTTAAGTTATCCAATATCTCAGACATAATTATATTATACACCAGAACTATTTCTAGGAGATCTTACAAATGAAGTCAGCGTGTATCTATTGCCAGAGATAACCTTCAAAACCTCATGTTCTTCATCTCCTGAATGATAAACTAGCATTCCCTTTTCTGGTTTTATTACTAGATCTAAATTTGGGTAGTATAACTCACCACCCTCAAAATTATCGTTAAGATATAAAACCACTCCATATTTAATTTCATTACCGCCAGAATTATCAGAGTGTCTTTCCCAAAAAGAATTTTTATCTGTTCTATGAATCATTCTTAAAATTTGAACATGTAACCCTAAATCAAATAACAAAGATATTCTTTTATGAATATCTATAAGAATTTTGTGACTGTTTGACTTTAATATAAATATTTCAGTATTTGGGTTTTGTGGCTTCCAATTGTTAGAAGTCTCTGCCTCTAGTAATAGTGAATTACATTCATCCTCTGTTAAGAAGTTTTTAATAATCATGTGGCGCTACTTATTGTGAATCAAAATTCCACTTACAAAGAACCAGTCATAAGGCTCACAAGATAGTTGATAAACAGTTACAACTTCATCAGTAAAGTGCTCAATACTTGTGACAGGAACCTCTACCTTTGTTCCAGTTGAGTCAATAACAATTAAACTGTCACCAACTTCAACATAGTAGGCTTCCTTAATCTTATAGTCACCTGTGGATGTCTTAACAAACATTGGCTGAGTAAATGTTAGTCTGATATCTGTATTGCCGTTGAAGCAAATAATATCTGATTCTTCTACAGAGTCAATTGCTGTAATTGTGGTTTCAACAAGTTCCCCAGTTGTAAGGCTTGAAGAGTTCCAAGCATACTTTTGCCAATCAGGTTCTGACGGATCAAGTTCTGCAATTGGTGCTGACCAAATTACATCACCAACCTGTAGGTTTTTAACTGGTATTTGACCACTAGGTGTATCCACTAAAGTATTTTCTTCAACACATGGTGGTCCAAACCAAGGAATAATTACTGCTACAGGTGTTGGCGCTACTGGTACTGGTGTTGGCGCTACAGGTGTTGGAGTAAATGTTGGGAAATAAGGTGGGAAGAATGGGAAATAAGGAGGAGTTACCGCACAAGCACTTGGTATTCCAAGAAGATTGATAATGTCTTGGCTACTTAGTCCACTTGTTGATGTTGTTCCAGTAATATTAGATATTCCAGATCCTGTTGGAGGAGTTCCGTATCCACCAGAATAGACACCGCTAAAACCATTACATGTTACATAAATATTATATACTGGAGCAACTGGCACTGGTGCAACTGGCACTGGTGTTGGAGCAACAGGTGTTGGTGCTACTGGTACAGGTGTAGGAGCAACTGGTGTAGGAGCAACAGGTGTTGGTGTAGGTGCTATAGGAGTTGGTGTTCCTCCACATGAAGAAGGAATTCCTAGAAGAGCAATAATTTGTGCAGATGACAACCCTATCAGTTCTGTTGTTCCAGTAATATTACTAATTCCAGAGCCTGTTGGTGGAGTTCCGTATGCTCCTGAATATACACCACTAAATCCATTACAGGTTACATAAATATCATAAAGCAATGCTACTGGTGTTGGAGTTGGTGTTGGTGTAGGTGTTGGAGTACAGTCTACTGCTGGATATTCAGTTCCAAATTGAACAGTTTCATTTGATATTCCACCACTTGGACATTGTGCAGCAAGATTATCTAATGCAGTTGATGAAGATGCAAGACTGCTTCCATGAATAACGCTTCCATCGCAACATCCAGAAGCATACCATCCTTCAATAGGTGCTACAGGCGTTGGAGTTGGAGTAGGTGTCGGGGTGGGAGCAACTGGAGTTGGGGTAGGTGCAACAGGTGTAGGGGTAGGTGCAACAGGTGTTGGTGTTGGCGCTACTGGTGTTGGTGTTGGAGTAACAGTGTTAGTTAAATCTCCAATCAATAGCCAAGTATTTGTATCAACTTTTGTAATTGTTGCATTTGAAAACTGCGCTGCGAGTTCTTTATTTGAATTTTTACTATTAATAGTTACAGCAGCATTTCCACTAACTAATTCGCTGGCAATTGTTACTTTACCAGAACCATTTCTAACAATATCAATTTTTTGTCCACGGGTAAATGCAGTTGTAGCATTTGCTGGAATTGTAATAATTATATCTGATGATGAATCAACCAATAATGTTTTTCCAGCATCATCTTTTGTAATTGTGTAATCAGAATTTATATTAACAAATGTAACGGAGTCATTTATAAATCTCCACTCACCATTATGATAGTACTGCACTTGATTAATTACTGTGCCGTCGTTTTTTTGTCTTACAAAACAAACAATTCCATTAGTAGGAGATGTTAAAGCAGCATCTCTAGCGGTAGGGTTTTGAAAATTATTTACTCCAGCCTTTGCATTAAGGACTGAACTAAAAGTTACTGCTGCATTATATGTTTGATCTGCTGACCAGGTATATTCAGCATTTGTATTTACTGCTCCACCTATAGAATACCAAGTATCATTGGATTCATTATAAATATATGCTATTTTCCCAGAATTATTAATTGTTGACATTTGAAACTAACTCCAATGCCATTAATTTAAACAATATTTGCTTTTTTCCTTTAGCCATTATGCACCGATCTCTTTCCATTCAGTGCCTGACCAAACATACATTTTTAATGGTGATGAATCTGAATCAACCCAGAGTGCACCCGTTGTTGGAGATGTTGGGGCTGAAGTTTGATAAGAAGAAACAGCATATTGAGTATCACTTGTAACAGAACTTGTTGAGTCCACCCAAATAAATCCATCCTGAACACCTGTTGGCTGTGTAGATGCAATATCAGAACCGATCCCTTTAGCGTCAACAATATTGATATTATCTTGCAGCGCTTTTAAATGTCCAGCAAGAGATGTTGATTGAATCTCAGAGGTGTTTGTTGGCAATACTCCTTCGCCATATAAAAACAATTTTAATGCTTGCTGAATATCAGCCTTTTCGCTATACGAAGGCGTCTTTGTGTTATAAGGTCCATTTAAATTGATATCGTCAGCCATTACTTATCTCCACCAAGATTATACCAGGGAAATAAATAAATGGACAGACTGTTGTCCAGATAGGTTTTCCCAGGCTCCTTGTTGTAATTTGCTTGCTGTGATCTCTAGGCTAAGTACCTGTAATCCATTGTCGATGATAATTCCAGAAATAGATAGTCCAGATGCAATTGGAGATCCTGTATCGATTACTGAATGTTGAATATTAAAATCAGTGGCAACTATAGATCCAATAATATCTGAAGGAACAATATCGATCAGTGATATATTAATTGTAGCAATACCATTAACAAAATTTGCTGTAACATTCTTGCTAAAAATTTTAGGAATTAAGTTAACTAACTTTATCCATGAAGTACTTCCAATTCCAGACTGATATTGATATACAGATAGGTACTCTCCATTTTCTGAATCAAGGTTTAAGTACATATCTTGAATTTGTGGTGTTTGGCCAATCTGAGTATTTTGACTATTAGGATTTCCATTTCCAACAATCCAGTAACTACCTCTTTGTCCTGTTGGACCAAAATCTAAATCAACATTAATTTGTGCTGGTCCACCAAGAACCGTAATGTCTTCGTTACTTAGTAGATTTGTCATTCTTATCCCTGAGTTACCTGCTCAGTTACAGTAACAGTTCCTGTTAAGATTGTATAAACTAAATCATACGGGGTGCTTATCTTTTTAATTTCAACATCGTATACATACTGTGTTCCTGCAGTTAGTTGTGCTCCATCTGCTGGTCTAATTGCACAAACTGCCATATTTGGGTTATTTTCATCAACAACTGCATAACACTCAATTACTGATAATGACCCTCTTGTATCTGCAATAGAAAACTTAATTGTATATCCAGACATATTAAAAGAAGATCCATCATTTTGTTTTGGATAAATGCGAAACTCCTGGGTATCACCCTTATAATAGTTTAAATTAAGTTCTCCTGGAAATGCCATGGTTTTATTATACCACGCTGACATAGATAGATTTAAGAATTAAAAGTGAGTCAAAATCTGTTCTAACCTGGGGTACTGCTTGAGAAGCCCAGACTTGATCATTTTCAATAAATATTTGCTGTGTAACTGAAAGACTGTAAGTGTGCTGATATTTAAAGGTTCCTACAAGTTGTTCATTTTCAATCTCACCCTTTGGAAAAAATGTTTTTATCCAAACTTCAGTATTAGGGCTAAGTGTATTTAATTCAAGGTTATAGTTTATAAAAACCTGTGCACCAACCTCTAACCCTTTAAAATTTAAGGTTCTTGAATTTTGATTCCATAGGCTTACACAGTCTTTAGGAAGAAATTTTTCAAAGGCTGTTGATCCTTCCATAAAAATATTAACCCATCCGTCTACTCCACGACTTGCTCCAAGTCTGATAATGTCTGGTTTTGTATTTGTATATGATGCCCAACCTGCCTGTTGTCCTGAAGAAGATAGGGAACTTTCTCCATCTTTTCCTGGATACCCTCTTTCACCCCTTGGACCCTTTTCACCTTGCGGACCTTGTGGGCCAACCGATCCATCTTTGCCATCTTTACCATCTCTTCCTGCTGGACCCTGTGGTCCTACTGGTCCTGGCACTGGCAAAAAAGTTAAAGTATTTTCTTCTGGAGACGACTTACTTTGTGCAACTTGTGCAGCATAACTGCTTTTGCTTAAACCTGGTATATCAACGCTTTTTGAGATAGCCATTGATTACCTCCTATTATTTTGTTACCTTGTAAGATTTTCCATTAATACGAATAATGGCTGGTAGCGGTTTTGGGGCATTAGAAACTTTGATTACAGCCATGACTATAGACTTCCACCTGAAACATCGCCTAGGACTCTTATAACGCCGATTACGGGTGTCCAAACAGTTGAGTCAGCCAAGGTAACTTGTAAGTCAAAAGGTAATTCTGCTACAACTGAAGAATATCCAGTACCCCAATACTGTGTAATATCAGAATTAGCAATAATATCTACATATCCATTATGTGAGACAACTTCTAATTCATCAAGAATATCTCCTCTAGGATCATAAGACCAAGACTTAAACTCCCAATCAGAAGTATCAAAATAAGTAACTTCATCATTGTTTAAAAACTCAATGCGTAGGGATGCTTTGTCTCCTCTAACAACATTCCACTTAATGGAAATAGGATCAGCACCAAAGGTCTCAGGATTGCAGCAACTAGTCATAATAGAATGATTATACCATTAAAATAATACTACTATCAAGAAAGGTGGGTATGAAGAACAGTTCTTGATAGTAGTCTATAAATTATATCATATCAGTACAATTCGGACATGATATTAAAAGTTACACAATTGTAACAATCCGTTATGTCCGTTTTATACTGTTTTGTCAGGAATCAAAGAAAAATCGATAGTGTATACTTAAATATATATAAGAAAAGAAAACTATCTCTAA
>JBJTNS010000210.1:0-6539 GCA_046074245.1 Chitinophagaceae bacterium
ATAGAAAAGGAAAGTATCTCTGATGATGTAAACTGAATCGTCAGAATACATATTTCTTTGGTAACATAATCCTGAGTCTTTGCTATAGTTAAGAACCTTTTCAGGTACCATAGAGAATCTTGTCTGATACATAGAATCCCATGGTGTGTACCAGTGCTGAGGTAAGGTATCTTTACTGTATTTACAGTTTTTACCTACGTTAACCCCGTTTTTGGTATCTGTGGTACATTTTTCACAATAGTCGTCATCAAAATCCCAAAGTCTTTCTACGCATTCGTTACCTCTTTGCTGATTCGCGTTTTTAACCGCAGCAGCAGGAGAACCTGCAGCATTAGTAAAGGCGTGCACCAGAGGTTTATTGAAACCACCGTAGATCTTTTCGTGAATTGATGGGTCGAATGTGGTGTTAGAAGGCTGGATTTGTTTGTTAGATTTCAGGATAATAGCACTGTCAAAAATTAAATTAACAGAGTCATCATCTGTGAAATCGTAGTCGTTGTGATAGAATTTAGAGAAGTTGTAGAAGTGTACAGTATCTTTAATTACACACTGGAATCTTTCGAAGTCTTCTAAGTATCTCATACCGGAAGCGATAGAACCTTCGATCACAGATTGTGGCCCGATTACCAGAATGGTATCATAAACGGTACGACCGCAACCAGGGATCTGGTGGGTGAATGAGAATGTTACCTGGTAAGGACCAACACCACCAAATTTGTGAGTACCTGTCCATTGTCTTGTGATATTGGCAGGAATTGGTGGTTGTTCGTAAATATAAAGTGGGTTAGCCGCCTGTGGTATCGGACCATCTTTCAGCTTGAAACTGAAGGTAGCGTCGTTCACACAAAGTGAGTCGAAGTCGGCGATAATTTTTGGCTTAATGATTAAATTTGTTGCAGAAGCATTGAAAGTAAAGGTTTCAGTACAACCAAAGTTGGTAGTAACTGTTAGTTTGGTAGTAAAGTTACCGCCGTTAGGACCTTGTGATTTAAACCAGTGGCAAACACCACCGTTTACACCAGCTCTCCAAAGCAAAGGCGTATTTTTGCTACCGATATCTTTTTTGCCATCACCCCAATCCCATGTGAAAGTTTTGATACTATCTAATGGCACTGATGAGTTGTTGGTTACGCAAAGCTGAACACTGTCACAACGTTTTGGTTGCGGAGAAGAGAAGCTCAGGCCTAATGAAGGCTGAACAACAGCCACTGCATTGGTTCTTGTTTTTGTTACACAACCATTACAATCGGTTACCTCAACGGTCATACCATAGGTACCTCCCGCAGGATCCTGGAAAGAGTGACAGAATGAACGCGGACCATTACCAGTGAAATCGTATCTGGCACCATCGTCAAAAACAACGGTTACTTTACAGATAGACCCACCCGGATCGCCGGATTTACTACTGTCTGTAAAACAGAAACTATTGTTAGAGAAACACTGGGTTTTACTAACAATACGTTTTACATTGATAATTGGTTTTGGTTTAACATTGATGGTGACCTGAGTGTTACAGGTAGACCCGTTTGGTAATCTAAGGCTCAGTTTAATGACCTTGTTGCCGGGGGTGTTAAATGTAAACGTCGGATCACACAATGCTGTGTTTGTACCTTCTCCGTTGAAGTCCCAACTGAAATTGGAAGCCCCTATCGTATTACACTTAAATAATACAGGTTCTCCAACACAAGGCACTCCTCCGGTGGTAATGTTACATTGGGCATTTACCGAGCTGTACGTCAGAAACGTAGACAGGACAACGGTGAAGACCCTTGCAAAACGGATGATTTTTTGCTTGATATTCATACTTATTTGAGTTTGCATATTAAATTCTTTTCTTAAATTTTCCAAATCTTATTTGATGATGGTTAATTTCCTTACTGTTGTTTGCTTTTCCTTACCTTTAAACTTGTAAATCACTTTCACCAGGTAACTACCTGCCGGAGCATCGTCGCCATTAGGTAATTTACAGTTCCAGGCCTGATATTTATTAGTGGTTCTGAACAACACTTCATTTTCAATTGAGTAGATGATAATTTCTACACTTTCCTCTCCTACCAGATTGATAATGTAGGTATCGTTAATTCCATCACCATCAGCGGTTACTGCGGTTGGGATAAAAATACTTGAACTGTCTTTTACATAGGTGTACTCTGTTGTTGGGTTAAGTTCTTTTACATCTTTCTGGTCAGGAGTTTCCTGATTCTCAACTGGTTTTTGCTCTTGTACTGTTTGAGTGGTACTGGCAGGGACATCGATTACCGGGAATTCGAAATTGGCATCGATGCTGTAGATAGGATCAGGACCAGAGTTGTGATTGATAGCTGGCGGATCAATCAGAGGAGTCTGACTCTGAGCGCCAGTGTTTGTATGGTAGTTTTTAGAACGGATATTTTCCGGATCCTGACTGATTGACTGATTAGTTTCCGGAGTGTTGTTGCCTGACTGAACTGGCGATTGTGTTTCGGTAGACTCTTTATTTATTGTACTGGCCTGTGAGGTCTGTGCAGGCTCATCTTTGGTTATTTGATAAGTAATCAGGGCAATAGTTGATACGGCAATCACTGCGATTGCGGCTTTCATCCAAAGTGCCGTTTTAACGGCAGCTCCAGCGATAGCCGAACCTGAACCTATTGAGGCAGAAACCCCTTCCCAGACACCCGGAGGAACCTGAGCAGAGCCATTTTCCAGGGATTCCCTGAAAATGCCATCAAATAATTCTTCTGTTTCTTTTAAGTTTTTCACTTTAAATGTTTTTTTAATACTAAATCCTGTAAATATATTCTGGCTTTATGTAACTGACTCTTACTGGTATTTTCTGAGATATTGAGCATTTTAGCAATTTCTTCATGATGAAAACCTTCGATAGCAAATAAATTAAACACTGTTTTGTATCCTTTAGGCATTCCATTAATCAGTTGCATCAGGTCTGCGGCTTTCAATGCTGAAAGTGTGTGACTGTCAATTGCTTGCTCTGCAACATCATCGATGCTGTCAACCATGCTTTCTCTCTGACTTTTCCTGTAAAATTCTATGCTGGTATTGATGAAAATCCGCTTAACCCATCCTTCGAAAGATCCTTTGTGTTCAAATCTTTCCAGATGATTAAACACTTTTATGAATCCTTCCTGAAGAATGTCTTTGGCTTCATCGGTATCCTGAGCATATCTCAGACAAACCGCATACATTTTAGGAGATAATAAGTCAAATAACTCTTTTTGTGCTTTAGGCTGTTTTTCTATACATTGAGCTAAAATCGCATTTAGTTTATCTGTATGATTTTCTGCCATTTACACTTATTATAGTATCTGTTACTTATTGGTAGAAGAATTTTTAGGGGGAAAGGTTGCCTGAATGTAAAAAAAATTATTCTTCTGGCTTAAGGCGTTCGATCTGATATCTGTCTTCCAGGGCTTTAAAAGTACTTTCAGAGTAAAAGCCAACGCTTTCAACGGCTTCTACGATTTCCTCTTGAGTAAGTCCTTTAGCTGGTCTTCTGTATCTGACAGCCAACATGTTCTGTTCGCGATTGATCGTATACGAGGTGTAAAGCATATTTAAATTATTATGCAATAATTCTTCGTAAAATTGTTCCAGGTTAATTTCTGGCATCAAACAAACCGGAGAGATGGTCTGAAAGGCAAACACAGGTTCATCTGTTTCAAAATACAACCATGAATTGTCTTTATCGAGTTCCCACAAATCAATATATATTTCAGTATCTCCATTGTATATAACCCATTGTCCATTTTCGGCTCCTCTGGTTTCCAGCGGATTTAAGCCTAGGAAGGCAAAGGTTGATTCAATTAATTCTGAATAAGATTCGAAGTTCATTTAAATAATTTTGAGGGTAGCAAAACTAAATAAATTATATTAATAAATATGTAGACTTTTTCCGTTATTTTTGCACCCAAATTTTTTTCAAAATGTCAGTATTAGTAGGTAAAGATTCCAAAGTTATTGTACAAGGGTTCACAGGTAAGGAAGGTACATTCCACGCCTCCCAGATGTTAGAATATGGTACCAATGTTGTCGGTGGTGTTACACCAGGCAAAGGCGGCACTATGCATCCAGAGCTCAACAAACCAATTTTCAACACCGTGCAGGAAGCTGTTAAAGCTACCGATGCCAATGTGTCAATCATTTTTGTACCACCGGCATTTGCCGCTGATGCTATTCTTGAGTCAGCTGACGCTGGTATTCAGGTTATTGTTTGTATCACTGAAGGTATCCCTACCAAGGACATGGTTAAAGTAAAAGAATATCTGGCTTCTAAAACCTGCACCTTAATCGGTCCGAACTGCCCTGGTGTTATGACTCCGGGTGGAGCTAAAGTTGGTATCATGCCAGGCTTTATCTTCAAGCCAGGAAGAATAGGTATCGTTTCTAAATCAGGAACTCTTACCTACGAAGCGGTAGACCAGATTACCAAAGCTGGTTTAGGTCAGAGCACTGCAATCGGTATAGGAGGCGACCCAATCATTGGTACTTCTACTAAACAAGCTGTAGAAATGTTAATGAACGACCCTGACACTGATGGTATCATCATGATTGGTGAAATTGGTGGTGGCATGGAAGCTGAAGCTGCAAGATGGATTAAAGAAAACGGCACTAAGCCTGTAGTGGGCTTCATCGCTGGTCAGACTGCTCCTGCAGGCCGCAGAATGGGCCACGCTGGCGCTATCGTTGGCGGTAAAGATGATACAGCTGCAGCAAAAATGGCAATCATGAGAGAATGTGGTATCCACGTTGTTGAATCTCCTGCCGAAATCGGTGCTAAAATGGTTGAAGTTTTAGGCGCTAAAGCGAACGCTTAATTCGCTAAAAATATATCTGAAAGCCTCCCCAAAAGGGAGGCTTTTTTTGTCACTTTATTGTCAGGCTTTTTTTCAACTACTTGATCAGCCCTATATTTGCACATGCGTTCCATTGTCTTTGTCATTATTTTATCTTTTTGCTCACCCTTATCAGCACAAAATAACCAAGCAATTAAGATACTTTTCCTTGGAAATAGTTATACAGCAGCCAATAATTTAACCGGCATGTTAAAAGACATGGCAACTCTTGCCGGAGATTCTGTTTATCAGATTAGCTCTGCCGGAAGTGGGCAGACTCTGGCTAACCATGCCGCTCCCGGTAGTCCTTCTATGAACGAGATTAACACAGGCACATACGATATCGTTGTACTGCAGGAACAAAGTCAGATTCCGTCATTTACAGATGCAGAAGTACAAACTTACTTTTTTCCGTATGTCAGATACCTGGATAGTGCCATCAAAGCTGCCAATCCATGTGCAAAAACTGTTTTGTATATGACCTGGGGACGAAAGAACGGCGACGATATGAACTGTGCCAACTGGCCCCCGGTTTGCACCTATCAGGGCATGGACAGTTTATTGCGCAAACGTTATCTTGAGGCAGCAGTCAGCAATCAATGTATGACATCTCCGGCAGGTGCAGTTTGGCGATATATCAGACAACATTATCCGGAGATAGAATTATACGAACCAGACAACAGTCACCCATCTTTTGAAGGCACCTATGCAACGGCTGCAACTTTCTATGCTGCTATTTTTAAGAAATCGCCTACAAGCTTTTCCTTAAATTATCATTTAGCTGACTCCACCGTTAATAAGATCAAAGCGGCTGTTGATGCTGTTGTCTTACCGCAGTCAGACCTATGGCAACTAGACGCCTATGCCACCAAAGCACAATTCACACATAACATTTCTGGCGTCTATGTCACCTTTAACAATACCTCTAAAAATGCCTTATCTTATCAGTGGTTTTTTGGCGATGGCGATACTGCAGAATTGAAAGACCCTGTGCATGCTTTTATGCCTGGCAAATACAAAATTACCCTGATTGCCAAAGGTTGTAACGGCAATGATACTTTTGTTTATGATTTGAACATGCCCTCGGAGTCTTCCATTAAACCCATGCTGTCGTCGAAAATCCAGCTATACCCTGTTCCTACGCAATCTGTTTTAATCTTAGCCACTTCATTTGAAGTTGTTGATGTATTAGTCATTTCGGAACTTGGGCAGAAAAAAGCTCTTAACTTTAAACGCGAAGGCAATACCTGTAGCATAGATATCCGTACACTCAGCAGTGGTGTCTACACTCTGCTCATAACAGACAACAAGGGTACAACGATGACAGATCGCTTTATTAAAGAATAGAATCGACCAATATTTAGAGTATTTTAAAGGAAACTTTAAGCATTAGAGGCATATTGATTACCTTTGCAGAACTTTTATGACAGTATACACCCACTCCAAAACCGAACAATTTATTGAACTTGAAGAACGCTACAACGCTCACAACTACCACCCTTTACCGGTAGTTCTTGAAAGCGGTTCAGGTGTTGTGGTCTGGGATGTGGAAGGCAAACAATACTACGATTGTTTATCAGCCTACAGTGCCGTTAATCAAGGACATTGCCACCCTCGTATCATCAAGGCACTGACCGAACAAGCACAAAAAATCACCCTTACTTCAAGAGCATTTCATAACAATTTACTGGGCGAATACGCCGAGTT
>JBJTNS010000211.1:0-8244 GCA_046074245.1 Chitinophagaceae bacterium
AAATATTGTTTCAATAACCCCCCTTTAGAATCTTCTAATACCTGCATGGCATGTGTCACTGGCATTCGCACCAGAACTACATGAATACCCTGAGCTTTTAACTCATTGATGCAGCGATCAAACGCCTTTAATTTAGATTCAGAAAAGACAAACTGACTGAACTCATTTTTATATAAAGGCAAAGCTTCGGTGGTATCCGAAGGTGTTTTATCAGAAGCGGCAAAACCCGTTGTAAGATGATACTGTTCATCGTAATGCTCGTGCTTTAAGTACTTGTACAAATCTGAAACAGCGCGCGAATCAAACATCGATAAATGGGGATACCAATTCGTACGAATCCAGCGGTCTTTAGCCGGAATTTGTATTAAGGATTTAAGATGCGCGTTGCTTTCATTAGGGGTGCGACTTAAAAAACTGTTCACTGAAACACCTATTACCAGAATTCTTTTCCCCTTTGCAGATAAGCGTGAAGCTGCCTGAGACAACAACAAAGAATCTGCATCAGCGCTGCTAAACGCGAAATTAAATCCTTTAAATCCGGTAAGTTCATGGATCACATTGGGATCAACGCCTCTATAAACTCTCGAATCTCCTGTGTAGACGATATCAAAACAGTCAACTGAATTGACTTTATGCGCCCAGAAACTATCGCGCTTCATTGGCGAAGAAGGTAGTGGTGGTAAAATAAAAATTGTCGCTATCAGAAGCACAGGCAATACCCATAACAGACTTAACAATGTCTTGCCAGCTTTGGTATGACGGATATGTTGCTGCGAGTTCTTCAAAACTGAAAATAAATAAATTGTTGTTCTGGTCCTCTGAAAAACAGCACCATAATAAGCATTAAAGATAATATAATAGCTTCAGCAATGGGTAGCATAGCCATTTTTCTGGTGATTGATTTCCAATTGACCCATTCCCAGGCCATGCCGATCAGGAGCCAGACACTCACGTTACTTTTTAAAATTTCAATTAAACCCGGACCACCGTGCCACGACAGCATTTGAGCATATACAAATGTTGCATCGCTTAGAGATCCTGCTCTGAAAAGCACCCAGGCTAAAACCACTCCGATAAAGACAAATAAGCGCCATGCTATCGAGTTTTTTAAGGCTGGTATTAAAGTCAGCACTTGCTTTTCGAGACTTAAGAAAAAGGCGTGCAAAGCGCCCCACAAAACAAATACCCAGCTAGCACCGTGCCAGATGCCCGAAAGCAGCATGGTGATCCATTGATTGCGGAGTGCCGACCATTTTCCGTGTCTGTTGCCTCCCAGTGGGATATAGACATAATCTCTAAAAAACGAAGAGAGTGAAATATGCCAGCGTCGCCAGAAATCGCTGAAACTAATGGCTCTGTATGGTTGATTAAAATTGAGGCGGAAATGGATGCCACAGAGTTTGGCAATTCCTCTGGCGATGGAACTATACCCATTAAAATCAAAATATATCTGAAAGGTAAAGGCCAGCATGCATATCCACCACTGCAGTGTTCCTATAGTATTTTGTGTCTGGTTAAAACCTGCATTAACAAAGACAGCCAGGTTATCTGCCAGTACCATTTTTTGGAAAAAGCCAAAGATGATAGTTTTGATGCCGTGGTACAAACTTAGTTGATCGACAGTAGCAGGCTGTTTTAACTGGGCAAGTATATCTCTGGCCCTGATAATTGGTCCCGCCACTAAATGTGGGAAGAACGAAATAAACGCCATGAAGTGCAGCCATGAATCAGCTGCTTTGGATTTCCCTCTATACAAATCAATGGTATAACTTAAAGAGTTAAAAGTATAAAAGCTAATCCCAACGGGTAATACCAGGGTAAACTCTGGTATTGATGCCTGTAAATGCGAGTCGACACCAAAATACCGGAACAAGAAATCTACACTTCCGGCGATGAAAGAACTATATTTAAAAATTAAGAGAGACCCTAAATTGCTTATGACCGACAGCCATAAATACGTCTTTTTATAGCTAGTGTTAAGAATCCCTTTTCCGCAGAAATAATCGACAGACCCTGTACCTATTAAGAGAAACAGAAAACGCCAGTCCCACCACCCATAAAACAAAAAAGACATGGCACAAATCCACAACCATCTGTAGGTTTCAAAACGTCTCAGCTTCAGCCATACGCCGAAGAAGAGCACGATAAAAAACAAAAATGGAATGGAATTAAACAGCATCCTGGTTTACAAATAACGCATAAATTGACTGATATTTTTCTTATGCCCTTCTGTGCGTTTATTGAGCACATGTCCCAGCACAAAAAAACCGAGCAAAGTTTCATTCTCTTCTAATTTCAGAAACTGGTGCATGGTAGAAGAATAGGTACCCATACCAGTACTCCAGTAGCCACCGGCTTCAGGAAACTGAGAGAGACTGAGGTACATGTTTTGCACGGCACAGGCCACTGCACAAAGGTCTTCGCGTTCTATGCTTTTAGATTCAGGCTCGCGGTGCATAGCAATGGCGATAATGTGCGAGATGCGTTCTTTATTGATGGCCAGCTTATCGAGTTTCTCGGGTTTAAACTTTTCAGCGGGAGTTTCAAGGCGGTAAATATCAGAGGCTGTATCGATAAAATTGTCCAGAGCATCTCCGGCAATCACCACAAATCGCCATGGATAATTGCTGAGATGATTAGGGGCATAGTTGGCGTTCTGAAGTAAAATATCGACAACCTGATTGTCTAATTTCTGTCCGGTATATTCTTTCGGATAAATACTTCTTCGCTGCTGAATAATGGTATTAATGTTTTCCACGGTATTTTATTATAGAATGAATGATAACGCTAAGCAATATAACTGAAGCGCCGATATAAAACTGCCAGTTAAGAAACTGATGTTCGTTAAAGAACAAAGCAGCCAGGATGATGCCATACACTGGTTCTAGATTAATGGCGAGATTGGCAGTGAAGGCAGACAATCTCTTCATAGCATTCAGATTAAGGACAAAGGCTATATTGGTACAGACGATGGCTAGCAAAAGAATCCACAGCACATCACTGTATTTACCCAGCCATCCATTGGCATCAGACAGTGGCAGCGCCTGAAAAGAATGTGTATCCAGAACGCCTTCTATTCCAAAACCCAATCCAAGTAATACAGAGAGAAATAGAAAACCTCCTCCCAGTTCTGCAAAGGAAATGACTTTCGTATCGATGGTATTAGTGAGTGTCGAATTTAAGGTTGAAAACAAAGCTGCCAGAAATGTAGAGATAACACCCACTATAATGGCAAGCGTATAGTTGCCGCTCACATCGCTTTGTTCAGGCGCAAACCAGGCAATGATAGCGATACCAGCAAGCGCCATCAAACCAAGCAGAACATCCAGAAGCACAAAACGTTTGCGGTAAATCAAAGGTTCGAGCACAGAAGTAAAAGCACTGGTTAGTCCGAAGCAACCCAGGGTAAGCGAGGCACTGTTGCCTATTTTAATAGACCCATAGAAAGAGAGCCAGTGGAGTGCGACAAGCATACCAATGCCCGCCAGCATGGCCATTTGTTTAAATGATACCTTTTTAAGAGAACTGATAAAACCAGGTACAAACAGAAAGCCAAGAGCCGCCAGCCACATACGGTGCCATACCAGAGTAAAATGATCTGCCTGAATCAGTTTTCCGAGTATGGCGGTAAAACCAAATATAAAAACTGCCAGATGTAACTGTATGTATGCTTTCTTGATATCGTTCTGCATGGACAGGCGAAAATACAGATAAAAGTTTGGAAAATTCTGGCAAAAAAAAGACCCGCTCGAAGGCGGGTCTTGTGTTTTCTTTAGTTAAATATGGTTTACTTAATGATGGTATTGTACCAGCTGGTGCCAGCTCTGTATGGCGACTGGTAGATACGAACTTTGTTTTTGGTTTTTACTGAACCTACTTTAACAGCAAGGTTAGCTTTTTTGTACGGACCATCGAAGTTCTTTTTGGTCATCTCAGTTTTTCTGTTCACGTAGAATTCGTTCTGGATGAATTTCTCAGTAACAAATTTCTCATCGAAAGAATAAGTTAAGAAATTTCTGAAACGGGCAGGAGAATTTTCTTTGCTGTATTCTTTAACGTATGCTTTAACAGTACCTTTACCTGAAGAAGCAGGGATGCTGGTTTTCTTTAAAGTTTTGTCTTCGAATTTCAAACCTTGAGCAACAGTGATGGTGGTTTTACCACTGGCGCTGGTGCTGGTTGAAGTAGTGAATCCGCTCATGATTGTATAAGTCATTGGAACAGATACATAAGTGTGCGGCGGAACAAAAGTGTAACGCTCTGCTACTACTGTAGAGGTTTTTCTTTCGTAAGTGATGTTGCTACCAGTACCTGAAGGCACTACATAAGATTCGGTAGTACTTTTTTCTACCCAGTAATCGTTTTTCCAGTCGTTGTAAATAAATACTGAACGCTTCCAGTCGATGTACATTGGCTTGTCAGTTTTGTTGTAAATAGAGAAATACGTGATGCCATCTTCAGACCACATATCGTAATCAATACGGATCTCGTCGTTTTGACAAACACCTTCCTTAGTCACGGCATCTTTGCCTACAGATTCGGTCTCCACCAATTGAATGAATTGGTTACATGATGAAAGTACTACAACAAGTACCATCACCAGAGTGCTGAGTTTTAAATTTTTCATGTTTTTTTAAATGATTGGTTGGCACAAACTTATAAATGCTTTTCAATTAAAAAAATACTCCATATGAAGTATTATGAAATTTTTTAATTATTTTTAACAAAATGGGCGGTATATTAAATTAACAAATGTGCCAATAAATTTACCTCTGCACATCTATTAACCTCATAAACAATACTTTAAACAATTAGATGTCAAGTAAGATAATCACTAATCTATTTAATAAAAAAATGATATCGATTATATATTTTTACCAAATTATTCAAACACTTTGGAATTGAGACACTACATTTTTATTTTTCTACTACTTCTATGTTTTCCTTTAAGAGGTCAGACATTAAAGGACAGCAGTACGGTTAACGATCTCAACAAACAAGTCATGGAACTTGTCTATACCAATACCAGTAAAGCAAAAGCACTTTGCTTTAAGTCGATGACGCTGGCAAAAAACATTGGCTTTAAAAAAGGAGAAGCATCTGCCAACAGTCGCCTTGGCATTGTCTATGATGTTGAGGGAAATTATGATTCTGCGATACATTACTACAGAATTGCTTACGGTATCAATAAAAAAATAGGCAATAAAAAAGGTCAGGGTGCTGCATTATCGAATATCGGACTGGTTTACCTCAATATGAATGATTATGGTAATGCCATCAGCAATCTGAGGGCTGCTATAAAACCGCTGGAAGAGGCCCGCGAGCACGAGTACCTGGGTAACTGCTACAACAACATCGGACTTATGTACACCGAGCTCGATAATTACCAGAGGGCCATGGACAATTTCAGGCTGGCGAAAAAAGAATATTTCAAATCTGGCAACACCAATCAGATGGCCTATGTTATCAGTAATATCGCAATGGTGCTATCAGAAAAAAACGAATTTGACTCTGCGATATTATACGAACACAAAGCAATTCCATATTTCGAGAAAGACAGTGATTATTATAATCTCGCTAAATGTTACAACAATATTGGTGTAGACTATAGCAGGATGAACAATCATCAGAAAGCGATTGACAATTATTTAATATCCGTTAAATATGCTCTGTTGTATAATAGCAAAGGTGGTTTAGCTGATACTTATGCAAACCTGGCAACTGAGTTCAGTCTTATCGGAGATTTTAAACAAAGCGAGAAATATGCTTCAGAAGCATTTGCCTTATTGCCACATATCAAGTCGCCGAAAATTAAAGCTGATTTGTTTTTTCTGTGTGGCAGAATTAAAATACGGCAGGGTGATTACAAATCCGCTACAAAGTATTTAATGGATGCGAAATGGCTGAAGGATTCTATTTTTAAAAAGGAAGCGGCAGAGCTCCTTACAAAATCAGAGATTCGTTTCGGACTTGAGCGCAAGGAAAACGAAAACAAACAACTTCAGACCCAGAACCGCATACAGCAACTGGAACTCAGAAATACTGAAAATGAAATCGAAAGTCGTAAAACTTTTAACATAGTCGTTATAGTACTTTCAAGTTTAATCATTCTGCTTTTAGTCTTATATCTGCGCAGGCGACTGATGCTTCAAAGGCTCATCGACGAGAATAAAAGTAAGGCTGAACAACAAGAGCAGCGAATACGAATCTCACACGAACTTCATGACAATGTTGGCGCTCAGCTTTCATATATCGTCAGCAACCTCGACGTGATGAGTCAGCAACATCCAGAAGATAAACGTTTAAATTCATTGTCTGATATGAGTAAGCAAGCCATTGTTACTCTCAGAGAAACAGTATGGGCGTTAAACAACGAAAGTATAAGTGTGACAGATTTTGCGGATAAGTTCAAGCAATACACCTCGAAAATACTTAACTTCAATCAGGATGTTACCTGCACGTTTGAAGAGCAGTTTCAGGATCAACTGATCTTACAACCTATTCAGGCATTAAATCTTTTCAGAATATGTCAGGAAGCTTTCAGTAATGCCATCCATCATGCTCATGCCTCTATCATCAGAGTTCAGTTTTCAAATTCAGGCAATGATATTTTCACTGTCAGCATTCAGGATAATGGCATTGGCTTCGACCAGGAAGAAGCTGCACTAAAAGGGCACTATGGTTTAAACAGCATGCGGAGCCGCGCTAAAGAAATGGGCGCTCATTTTGTGATTAACAGTGTTAAAAACGAAGGCACTCAGGTAATTTTCACATTAGATAAGCATTAACAAGGCATTAATAAAATACTACATATGTATCATTGTACAACTTTTAGATTAATCCGTACTTTGTTGTGATGTTAGATTTTATCAGAATTGCCATCGTCGACGACAAGCAGCCGAACAGGGTATCTCTCAGCGAGCGCCTTAGTTCTGTGCATGCCTATGAACTGGTATTCATGGCTGTAAATGGCGACGATTTTCTGGATAAAATGAAAACCTGTCCACCTAATGCCCGTCCGCAGATTGTATTAATGGATATCGACATGCCAGTGATGGACGGCATTGAAGCAGTTAAACGATCGTCTCAATTGTATCCGGAAATTAAATTTCTGATGGTGACTATTTTTGATGATGATGAAAAGATTTTTGAAGCTATTAAAGCCGGGGCCAGTGGTTATTTATTAAAAGACGAAAGCGGACAAGCCATTTCAGATGCTATAAAAGAGGTACTTGAATTCGGAGGTGCCCCTATGTCACCGCGCATTGCCAGAAAGGCAATGAATTTGTTGATGAATGCCAGTATCCCTGCAGAAAAAAAAGCAGAAGCTGATAATTACGAGTTAAGTTCTAGAGAGATGGATATTCTCAAACTGATGGTTGACGGTTGCGATTATAAGCAGGTAGCAGATAAACTGTCTATTAGTCCCCATACGGTTAGAAAGCACATCGCCAACATCTACGACAAACTTCATGTTTGCAGTAAAGTTGATGCTGTTAAAATAGCGATTAAAAAAGGCTGGTTCAACACCTTTTTGTCCATATAAAACAACTACATTCCATTATAATTTTGTAATCTTGCAGCATGGAAGAGCTGGATATTGATGTGGTATTTATGCAGAAAGCGCTCGAGCAGGCGCGCATGGCATATGATGCCGACGAAGTACCAATCGGAGCGGTAGTAGTATGTAATAATCGTATTATCGGTAAAGGACATAACCAGACTGAGCGTTTAAAGGATGTCACAGCGCATGCCGAGATACTGGCCATCACTGCAGCGGCTGGATCTATAGGGGGCAAGTTTCTCGACGAATGCACCTTGTACATCACGATTGAACCGTGTGTGATGTGTGCTGGTGCTATCAAGCATGCACGATTTAACAGAATCGTTGTCGGTGCCACCGAACCAAAAATGGGTTACAGCAATTTCCTCAACGACAAGTTCAACACCAAAACAGAGATCCGCACAGGCGTTTTAGAAAGCGAGTGCCGGCAGTTGATGAAGGATTTTTTTGCTCAGAAGCGGTGAACCACACCCGCGGTGCAGGGACATCTTAGCATGATTAGCCTACACACCCAAGGTGCCAGCGGCACTCCTCTTTGACCTTCCTTTCCAGAACATGTATCCCAGAAGCCCTGTGCCCGCGGTACAGGGACCCGATAACATGATTAGCCCACACACCCAAGATGCCAGCGGCACTCCACTTTCATCTTCCTTACCAGAACATGTATCCCAGTAGCCCTG
>JBJTNS010000212.1:0-4085 GCA_046074245.1 Chitinophagaceae bacterium
CCCTTCCAGGGTTTAAACCCTGGAAGGGTTAGGAAAAATTTTAAAAAACACCCCCTAAAAATCCAACTTATAATAAAACAACGGCAAAAACCCTAACTGATACTCCTCTTTGAAATTCGGAGACTCGCTGGTATAAGAATATTTTAAAATGTTCTTTCTGTTCGTCGCATTTACTAAATCAATCGCAAACTCATGTGTCACTTTTTTGGCGTTGATCTTATAAGATAATCTTAAATCAAAACGACTGTAACTTTTGCCAAATCTTAAGGTGTTCTTTAATGAATCCTGCTCGATATACTCCCTCTCCCTCCTGCTGGCTAATGAATCCATCGGTGAATAACGGCGAGCTCCCGCAAAGGTTATTTTACCCCCTACACTCAATACTCCACGCTTGCTCACTTTCCACTCTTTGGCAAATAAGCCGTTCATCGCATAATTCGTATTGAAATCTGAATTTCTCTCAACATTGTCGCTACCCTTGTATTTAGCATCAAATAAACTTAATGATACTAAATAGAAATACCCTTTGGTAAACGATTTTTCTAAGGAAAATTCTACTCCATAGTTGTATCCGGTACCTGTGTTCTGCAAGGTGTCTGGAAAAAATCTGCTAAATCCACTGCCAGTGTTGGCTAAACTAAATGAACTGCTCTTTTTCTCAACCGGAATATTGGATAACTGCTGATAATAGGTCTCCATTTTAAACCTCTTGTCTTTGCCAATCACTCTGTCATAACCCAGAATGTAATGTTTGCTCGTGGTCATATCCATATTGATGTTATGAGGATTCTTATTGCCTGGCAAAATATAATAATAGGTGTAAGCTGGTTGAATCTGACTGTGTACACCAAACCCAAAATTCAAAGATTGCACTTTATTGATCTGGTACCTTACACCTAAACGTGGCTGGAAATATTTGATACTGGTATGACTCAGACCACTGGCTTTATCAGAAATTGCAAACATTTGTGCAGTTACACCGGCAGACACATTCAGTTTTTTAGCTGCCTGCCACTTCATTTGTACATACGGCATTAATAACAAGCCATTGCCATCAGAATTCCATCTGGTAAACCATTTCCAGTAATTTGCAGTATCCATATAATCAAAGTTTCTGGCACTGTCTCTGAATCTGAAATTATAAGAGGTCAGGTTTAACCCGTATCGCAAACTTGTTCCAGGATTAATCTTTGTATTTACAAACAAATTGGCTCCAGTCGTATTGATTCTGAAACGATAGTCAAGATTCTTGACTAATGAATCTAAAGCAAATTTATAAATAGTCTTTCCATCTTCCTGTAAAGTATCTGTATTATGCCTGAAAACTAAATGATGAACTGCTGTTACCTGCTGATGCGTTTTTGTAACAACCGCTCTGAAATAACTCTTAGAATTCATATTCCAGACAAAGGCCGATCCTAGTACTCCCATAGAAGAACCAAACTCCTGATCCCTGTCGTCGTCGCCATATAACTCGCCGCTACTTTGCTTCTGATCACTAATTAAAATATTGATTTTACTGCTGCCACCTATCCCGAAAAAATTCAGATTACACTTTTTACCTAAAGGAAAATTAAGTTTAAATGAAGCATCCTGATAAGCCGGAACAGCATCAGTTCCTATTTTAATATTCATCTTTTCGAACATTGCCAGAGTTGAATACCGGTAAGTTACAAGAAAAGATGATTTGTTCTTTTTTGATAAAGGCCCTTCCGCCAGTAAATCCCAGCCAAGAAAACCAAACTGAGTACTGAACTCGTGCTTCTTATTATTTCCATTGCGCAATTTCAAATCAAACACACCCGCTGTCGAATTGCCATATTCTGCCGGAAATGCTCCTGTAAAGAAATCACTGTTCCCTAATATTTTATTATTGATGATTGATACTGGTCCTCCTGTAGTACCTGGAATTGCAAAGTGATTCGGATTGGGTATATCAGCTCCTTCTAAACGCCATAAAACACCTTGCGGACTGTTTCCTCTGACTACAATATCGTTCCTTGAATCGTCTGCACCTTGCACGCCGGCAAAATTACTGGCCATACGGGCAGGATCTCCCCTGCTTCCTGCAAATCTATCCGTCTCATCTACCGTAAATAAACGTGTACTTACTAATGCATTCTGGTTGTTTGGTTGATTCTTTTTAGTGGATCTGACACCTCCCCCAATAAAGGCTTTTATTTCTTCTGACATTTCCAGATTTAAAATAACTTCCTTACCCGAGGTGATTATAATATTCTGCAAAACCAGATCCTGATATTTTTCCAGTGTAATCAGAAGATTATGTCTTCCAACGGAAACCTCATTCAACTGATAATCGCCCATGGCATCGGTTGTCGCTGATAAGCCACTGTCTTTCCCTGCAGTGGTAATCATTACTTTGGCACCAGACAATGGCTGTCTGCTCTCTTTGTCTACTATACGGCCACGGAGTGTTTGAGTCTGTGAAAACAAGTTCACTCCCAGCACCATTAAAAAACTAATCAGTAGTAATTTTTTCATATGTGATACGCAAATAAATGTATAATTAATGAAATCTCGTCAGGTTAAAAATAAAAATTAGTCAACACCCCATTCTGCAACTGCCACTTTTAATGACTGATTCTTTCTAAAATTTGAACAAAAATGCACCTTCATTCCATTGATTTAAAATTGATTTTCAATTATTAGATGAATTTTTATTGCATAAATCACCAGTGAACTTTTTACTTTTTAATAATTAAATTGGATAACAGGATTAGTATGATTTAATTTGGCTTCTGAAATGAATCAAGCAAAAACCGAATACCATTCGCCTTTCAATATGGCTGTTCTAGTAGCAGGTCTGGGATTTTTTATTGATGCCTTCGACCTCTTCTTATTCAATGTCTACCGTCAGCCTTCCCTTATGGAACTAGGATTAAAAGATGCAGAATTAACAGCATGTGGCGAGAAATTGCTTAGCTGGCAAATGGCTGGTATGATGCTGGGTGGCATTATCACTGGCATCATTGCGGATAAAAAAGGTCGTTCCATTGCGTTATATGGCTCAATCGCACTCTATTCAATTGCAAATATCGCCAATGCCTTCGTCAATGATGTAGACAGCTACGCCCTGATACGTTTTCTGGCCGGAGTTGGATTGGCCGGTGAACTTGGTTCAGGTATCACCCTGGTGGCTGAAAGTATGTCTGTAAAGAATCGTGGATATGGCACTATCCTGGTGGCCACTTTAGGGGCATTGGGAGCAGTAAGTGCGGGACTGGCCGGCGACTTTCTGCCATGGCGCCAGGCCTTTCTCAGCGCTGGTATTGCTGGTTTTGTTTTATTGATTCTGCGATTAAAAACTATGGAAACACAAGTTTTTCTTGCTAATAAAAACACAAAAATTGCCAAAGGTTCGCTTTGGATGATTATCAGGCAAAGGCAACGTTTCTTAAAATACCTAGCTTGTATTTTAATGGGTGTCCCTATCTGGTACAGTGTCGGATTATTAATTACATTAACGCCCGAACTGGCTAAAGAACATGCGCTAAGTGGTGTAAAATTATCAGCCTGTTTTATTCTTTTTCAAATCGGGATTGCCTCCGGTGATTTAAGTAGTGGTATTTTAAGTCAGCTTTATCAATCAAGAAAAAAAGTTCTTCTTGGATTTATGACGCTGGGTATAGCTGGAACTTGCTGGCATTTTTTCAATATGTATTCAGGTAATGGCATCGCTTTTACTGCCTTCCTTATGGGACTAGGTTGCGGGTATCTTTCAGTATTTGTCACCAGCACTGCAGAACAATTTGGCACGAATCTTAGAGTAACCGTTGCCGCTACTGTGACAAATTTTATGCGTGGTGCAGTTGTTTTGCTAATACCAATGCATCAGGGCATTCAATCGTATTTCGGCACCAGCCTGAGTGTAGGTTTAATCGCAACAGGCATTGTAGTTTGGAGCTTGGCGCTGGTTTCTGTAGTAGCATTAAAAGATACTTTTGGCAAGGACCTGAATTACGAAGAAGAATAATTTTATAACACACCCTGACAGGGTGTTTGAAAGTAAAATAATTACTCAAGTACCAATTGCCGGCAAACATTCAATTTACTGGATTGTTATA
>JBJTNS010000213.1:0-3425 GCA_046074245.1 Chitinophagaceae bacterium
GTGGATTTGAACACGACCGGCTTTTGCAACTACACGATCTATGTTCTTTTCGAATTCTCGCACCATATAACTGACAAGTTGTTTGATGTATCCAGAGGGTTTTAAAGGCGCCGGAGAATTGCAGTTAGAGTTCCCTACAAGTTGGGCGAAAGTATCGACAACACTCGAGCGCATAGACCAGAACCAATATAAGTTTAACAATTACGACGATCTGGTAGATTCACCAATAGAGATTGGCAACCACATCGAACTTAGTTTTGAGGTCGCCGGCGTTCCTCATAAAGTAGCCATGGTAGGCAGAAACAATTGCAATACCGAGACTTTCACCAAAGACCTCACAAAAGTATGTCAGACCATGTACAACATCATCGGTGCGCATCCATGCAAATCTTACCTTTTTATCGTACACCATGTTGAAGAAGGCGGCGGCGGACTGGAGCATGCCAACAGCAGTGTCGTACAGATGCCAAGATTTAACTACAGCAATAGCGACAGGTATAAAGCCTTCTTAGGTTTGTGTGCACATGAGTATTTCCATTTGTGGAATGTTAAGCGCATCCGTCCTGCAGCCCTTGGTCCGTTTGATTACAGCAAAGAAAACTACACCAATCTGCTTTGGGTTGCAGAAGGTATCACCAGTTACTACGACGAACTGGCGATGTACAGAGCAGGCTTTATGAGTGAGAGTGATTATTTAAAATCTCTGGCCTCTACTTTCTCTGCCACATTAAATCGCAAAGGTGGCGAAGTTCAGAGTATGCATGAAGCTTCTTTTGATGCCTGGATAAAAGAATACAGAAATACAGAGAACAGCATCAACAACAATATCTCATACTATTTAAAAGGCTCTGCTTTAGCGGCATTATTAGACATAGAGTTATTATCGGCAACTAATGGAGAGAAAGGACTGGACAAACTGATGCAGTATTTGTACAACGAATTTTACATTGGCAAACAGAGAGGATTCAGCGATGATGAATTTTATGCGGCTATCGATAAAATTGCCGGGAAGTCGCTTAACTTTAAAGATTGGGCGACAGGTTTGAATGAAACTGGCACATTAAATAGACTCACAGAAGTGATGAAGAAAGCAGCCTGCACCTTAAAGAACCGCGAGTCGAGCAATCTGCATTTCACCGGCATAACCACAGAGCAGAAAGGCGACGAGATGCTGGTACGATGGGTAGAAGCTGGATCTCCGGCCTGGAAATCGGGCATACAAGCTGGAGATGAAATTCTAGCAGTTAACGATATCAGAGTAAAAACCAGTTTAGACGAAACTTTAAAAAACAGCAGTTCTCCATATAACTTCTTAATCAGCAGAGCTGGTCTCATCAGAACGATTTCGTTAGAGTCAGTAAAAAGTCAGAAATACGACTTACAGCTCAGCATAGACAAAGGCGACGATGTGATAGTGAAAGCCTGGTTGAAGAAATAACATTTTAAAAAAAGGCGCTTTTAAAGGCGCCTTTTTTGTTGTAGTCAAAAATTGGACAATCTATAAGCCGGGTTCTGTATTCGCCGGAGCGAATGCCTGTCATTTATCTGATGCAGCCTACCCTCCGGGGCAGAGACGAATCTCAGTAGAGCGGGTAGCCCTCAATCCCCGGTATATTTGGCCTTACAACCCAAAAGGTTTATCCCCTCTCGCCATTACTGACGGGAGATGTGAGCTCTTACCTCACATTTTCACCCTTACCGTTCATTGCTGAGCGGCGGTTATTTTCTGCGACCCTTTCTGTCGGTGCTCATTGCTTCACACCGCCCACCCTTTCAGGTGGTTTGGCACCCTGTGTTGCCCGGACTTTCCTCATCTGTTGCCAGACGCGACAAGCCGATTGTCCGCTGCAAAGATAATGGATTCACATCACCTTTGACGTCAAAATCTCTTTATCAAACCATTCTTAGCCGTTCGTTTAGCGATAAAAACCACCGTTTTAAACGAAACAGGTTTGTTATTACAATTTAAATATCGGTAATTCGCGACACAAAAAAATAATTCCATTCTGATATGAAAAGAATCTACGCATTACTTACGCTGGCCCTGATGCTAACAAGCAACCTGGCTAAAGCTGACGAAGGTATGTGGCTCTTGTCCTTGTTAGACAAAATGAACTACAAAGACATGGAAGCCAAAGGCCTCAGACTGACTCCTGAACAACTTTACAGTGTTAACCACTCGTCATTAAAAGACGCTTGTATCTGGTTTAACGGTGGCTGTACCGGTGAATTAATCTCTTCTGAGGGTTTAATTTTAACCAATCACCACTGCGGTTATGATGCCATCGCCGACCTTAGTACACCAGCAGACAATATCCTTGACAACGGTTTCTGGGCTAAAGACAAAGCCTCTGAGCGTGTTCCTAAAAACCCTATGTCAATTACCCGCGTTGTGAGAGTGGATGATATCACAGACAAAATGCTGGAAAAACTGAATGGTGTAGCCGAAAAAGACAGAGCTGCAAAAGTTCAGGAACTTTACAAAGAATTAATTAAAACTGCTACAGAAGGTACACATTACGAAGCTACCTGCAGAGAAATGTTTAAAGGTAATGCTTACTATCTTTTTGTCATGGAGAAATTTACCGATATCCGTTTAGTAGGCACGCCGCCACAGAACGTTGGTAAATTTGGTGGTGAAACTGACAACTGGATGTGGCCTAGACATACTGGCGACTTTAGTATGTTCAGAGTTTATGCCAACACAGATAACAAACCTGCTAAATACGATGCTCAAAACAAACCTTACAAGCCATTGCACTACCTGCCTGTGTCTACTAAAGGTATTAAAGAAGACGACTTCGCAATGATTATTGGTTTCCCTGGCAGAACTAACCGTTACGAGTTTTCTCAAGGCGTTGCTCTTGCGACTGACATTGTAGACCCTAATATCGTTAACCTTAGAGACATCCGATTGAAAGCCTGGAAAGAACAAATGGTACAGGATGAAGCAACCAGATTAATGTTGTCCAGCGACTATGCTTCTATTGCTAACTACTGGAAATTCTTTGACGGTGAAGCTGAACAATTAAAGCACAACAAAGTGTTTGAAAAGAAATCTGCAGAAGAAAAAGCATTCAGTCAGTGGGCGTCTAACAAAGACGAATACAAATCTTTGCTTTACGATATCGATCAGGTTTATACCCTTTACAAACCATATGCTTTACAAAGCACCTACATGCGTGAGTGTATTACAGCTCCAACCATCATTCAAATGAGTATGATTGGCATGAGTTTAGAAGCGATGTACAGCAAAAAAGCGAGCATTGCAGCAGACAAAACCAAAGCAAAAGAAGACAAAGCAAAAGAAATTGCTAAAATTGACGAAGCTATAAGCGAATTATCAAAAGAGTTTGTTGAAGATCTTAAAAACGTTGCTTACAATGACAGAATCATTGCTGCAGACAAAAAAATCTTCGCAGGCA
>JBJTNS010000214.1:0-6089 GCA_046074245.1 Chitinophagaceae bacterium
AATCAAATTTTTATTAATCTTCCTGTAAAGGAACTTGCGAAGTCGGTCGAACTATATACCGCGCTTGGTTTTACCATCAACCCTCAGTTCTCTGATGAGGCTGGAAAATGTATGGTTTGGAGCGAAAATATCTTTGTGATGTTGTTGTCTCATGATAAATTCAATTCATTCGCCACTAAACCAATTGCAGATACCAAAACTGGCTTAGCGGGTTTGTTTTCATTGTCGATGGATTCTGTTGAAGCTATGAATAATGCTGTAGACAATGCCATTAAAGCAGGTGGTGTCGAACCAACAGAGATGCGCGATTACGGTTTCATGATTCAGCGTACTCTGGAGGATTTCGACGGTCATACCTGGGAAATTTTCTATATGGATATGTCGAAGTTCCCGGCCGAAACATCAAACTCTTGATTTATGAATAGTATGACACCACACAAATTCTGTCAGAGTTGTGGATATCCTATGAAGAAAGATAAGAAAGGTGGAGGCTCTGAAAAAGATGGCAGTATTAGTTTGAAATATTGTTCCATGTGTTATGAGAATGGTGCTTTCTTGACGCCACCAGAGGTAAATACAGCAGAAAAAATGCAGGCTTTTTGTATTCAGGAAATGCGCAAAAGTGGCATGAACAGGCTATTTGCCTGGCTGGCTACCCGCATGATTCCTAAACTTGAGCGCTGGAAAAATTAGAGTACCAGATAAATTATTTTTATTTAGAAAATATGCCATTCCAAATCAAGAAAAGAATTCTCATTGCTCTGATCTTTATGGGATTTTCTCTCAATGGAATGGCGCAAAACTATAAAGTCTTGAGCAAAGGCTATAACCTTGGCTACAGAGCAGGGTTAAGTAGCAATCAACACGAACTGATGGCTGGTTATTACTTTAGTATTCTGGATATAAAGCGTCACAATTTGCTAACTTTTGATCAGGATATTACGACTAACTTTAAAAGATTGGGTTTCAACTCAAGTATCTCTTATTCGAATGGTTATATAGGCCTTACATACTCAACAGATCTTGTAAAATCTGAGGGTAAAATCAGGGTATTACCTGGTATTGGTGCAAGTTTGAGCGCAGCTGATCTGATGTCGCTTGGCATATTTTATCATTACCAGCCAATTCAGGATCTTTGGTTTCCAACTTTAAGTTTGAGGTTAATGCTGCGACCATCATTTATACATGTACTTTTTAAGAATGCTGATGGCAGCGAATGGTAGATACAATGCGTACAGAATATACTAAAATTCCACTTATTGCTTTTAGCATTTTAATGCTGACTTCATTTGTGCCCATTCTGCATATACTTTTGGTTCAAAGTGCCAGTATAGTTACTATTCCGGTAAAAGCTTTTTTTGGCGAGGCATCCAAGGATATGCTGAATTTATTCTATTTAATTATTTCAGCATTTTGCCTGCTGATGTATTACCGGACTGATACACGGATAAGTTCTGTCTTTTATGCTATTGTTTGTATAGCATGTCTGATGTCACTGATTATGCTGGTATTGGAATCTGTTGAAATAGAACCTTATTATCTGAATTTAATGATCATGAGTACCGGAGCTTGTTTGCCTTTATGGTTGCTAGGTTTCGCAAAGGAGAGGCGAGCAAATGTATGAGTTTATCTTTCTGCCATGATGCCCTAATTTAACTTTGATTAATATGATTTTCTGATTCAATAAATACAATCAGAAAAAGCATGATTTTTGTCTTTAACATTGAGCTTTATTCTTTCAGTCAAACTAAAACATTTTATAATTGTAATACAAGACAGACATCAAGAAAACGAGACTCCACATCTATGAAAAACCATAAGTCAATTTTATCCAATATTACCTTATTTACTTTGCTGATTTTTAGTTCACACTTTGATGCAGAAGCACAGGTTAAACCTTCAAGTGAAATCGCACAGAGATTTTTTGTGCCCGCGATACAAATGGGGTATATCAATCATAATTCTGATAATATGTCTGACGGAATTATGATTCAAACATCGATGGAATACAGAACCAGGAAGAATCTGTTGTTTCGTGGAAATTATGATTATTTCAGAGGTCGACTGAACGTAATTACCAATAGTAATCAAACCTATTCTGCAAAAATTCCATTGTCTGAACTCATTGGAGGTATTGGGTATCGTGTAACAAAAAAAAGGCATAATCTGTTTCTTGTGGCCCAGACGGGCATACGATTTTATGAGGAACCTGTCATAGAGAATTTCAACGGCAATCTGAACATCGATCAAAAGGACGAGACAATTGGTACCTTTCGCTATACTCTGGGTTATGAATATGAGGTTTTTAACAGTGTTTTCCTGAATACAGAGATTTTTACAGGTCATTTATATGACAGCAAAGACTTCTGGGAGAACACAAAACCCTTTTACGGAATAACATTTGGCATATCCTCAAAGTTATTCTGGTAAACCGTTGATAAATCATTTAACTTTAAGGGAGAGCAGGTCCCGCAAGTTGCTTGAAATGTCAGTGAATAAGAAAGTTTTAGTAAATTAAGCAGTTATAGTTTGTTCTCTGTCCGGACCAACAGAGATAATCTGAATTGGCATTCCTAGTTCAGCTTCCAGAAACTCTAAATAAGTATTGAAATTGGCTGGTAAATCGCTTTTGCTACGGCAGATGGTAAGATCTTCAGTCCAGCCCTTAAAAGTTTTGTAAACAGGCTCTACGCTCGAATTGCATAAGTCGTAAGGCACCTGAGTTGTTTCAACACCATCAACCTTGTAAGCAGTACAAACTTTTATTTCGTTGAACTCACTTAAAACATCACTTTTCATCATGATCAGATAATTGACTCCTGATAACATAATGGCGTATTTCAAGGCTACTAAATCTAACCAGCCACAACGACGCGGTCTACCCGTTGTCGCGCCAAATTCATGACCTTTTTTACGGAGTTCTTCGCCAGTTTCATCCAGCAATTCAGTAGGGAAAGGACCGCTACCAACACGTGTGCAATAAGCTTTGAAAATGCCGTAAACAGTTCCTATATGTTGCGGAGCAATACCTAATCCGTTACAAACGCCGCCACTTACGGTATTGCTCGAAGTAACGAAAGGATAGGAGCCGAAATCAATATCCAGCATACTGCCCTGAGCGCCTTCTGCAAGAATCTTTTTGGAAGGAATCAAAGAATTAACCAGATATTCAGAATCGCTGTTGTTGAAAGATTTTAAAAATTCTATCGCCTCGAAGAACTCAGCCTCCAGAGCAGGCATGTCAAAATCTGTGTAGCCGAGAAAGCCTATCAGTTTGATATGGTCTTCTTTGATGGCATTGTATTTTTTTGCAAAATCAGCTGTAAAGATATCGCCGATTCTCAGACCGTTTCTGCCAATTTTATCGCGGTAGGTAGGACCAATACCACGTAGGGTTGAGCCGATTTTAGCCTCGCCTTTAGCATGTTCGCTGGCCGCATCGAGTAAACGGTGAGTAGGTAAAATAAGGTGAGCTTTTTTAGAGAAAACCAGGTTTTTTCTCACATTAGCACCAGCTGCTTCAACACGTTCTATTTCAGCTTTGATTCTGACTGGATCAACAACAACCCCGTTGCCAATAATGTTTAGGCAAGAATCGTGAAAAATACCAGAAGGGATGGTATTTAGTACATGGGTCTGCCCATTGAACTTAAGAGAGTGCCCAGCGTTGGGACCCCCTTGAAAGCGGGCAATCACCTGATAGTTCGGCGTAAGGAAATCAGCAATTTTACCTTTCCCTTCGTCCCCCCATTGTAAACCTAATACAACATCTACTTTATTCATCTTTATTAATAACTTCTAGTTGGCAGCTTTTGCAATTGCCGTTTTTGTCTTTTATTGGATTAGCATATAGGTGCAGAGAGTGGTGACTTACTTCGAAGCCCAGCATCTCGCCCATAGTGCTTTTTATTTGTTGAATTCGAGGATCGCAAAACTCAAGAACCTTGTTGCAGTGCAGACAAATGAGGTGATCATGCTGACTGTAACCATAGCTTTGTTCGTACATTGCCATATTCTTGCCGAACTGATGGCGCTTAACCAAACCACTGTCGAGTAAAAGGTCGAGTGTATTATATACCGTCGCGCGACTAACACGGTACTTACGGTTTTTCATGTGAATGAAAAGCGTGTCTACATCAAAATGCTCTTTGTGGGTGTATATTTCGTCGAGTATAGCGTATCGCTCCGGAGTTTTGCGCTGTTTGTTTTTCTCCAGATATGCAGTGAAGATTTTTCTAACCTCCAGTTTTACCTTCTTGACTTTATCATTCGAGGCTTGCATAAGGTGCAAATATACATTCTAAATAGGTAAAGGGAAGGGCTTTTATCACAATCTTATTAACGATTTTACTTTAAGAGCCAACCTCTATTCTGTAAACATTCATAGTAGGATGTTTTATCTTGATGTTGTTGATCAGATTATCGAGGTGCTTGGTGTCTTCCACATACACAGATATCATGCCTTCGAAGGTGCCTTCGTGACTTTCAATCGTGATAGCTTTCATGTTTACCCCCATGTTTTTACTGATAATATTGGATAAACTGCTGACAATACCAACATCATCAATACCAATGATTTTAATACCGGCCAGGAATCTGGTTTCTGTTTTCACAAAACTATCTTTCCATTGCGCCTTGATGATGCGATATCCGTAGTTACTCATTAAAGAAACCGCATTCGGACAATTGGTGCGATGGATTTTAACACCTTCACCAATTGTGATAAATCCGAAAATATCATCACCTGGAATCGGACTACAACATTTAGCCAGTGAGTAGGGTAGATCATATTCATCACCTACAACAATCTCATTCTTTTTAGCAGGAGATTTCTGTGCTGCTATTTCTGCACCGACAGGAGGCTTAGAACTGGTGGTAATCTTTTTATTGATGATATTACTGATCTGCAGTTTGTCAGCAGGTATCAGTTCTTTCTGGACAGAGTAGAACAAATCGAGAGCCGACTGAACTTTAAAGTATCTAACCAGTTTTTGAATATTGTCTTCATTAAAATCGACCTTTTCTTTGCTGAATTTTTTCTTTAATAATTCCTTACCCTTTTCGGCCGATTCGCGCTTAGATTCTCTTAAGTAATTTCTGATTCTAGCGATAGCTTTACCAGAAATTACTATTTGTAACCACTCCTCTCGGGGATGTTGTTTCTCTGATGTCAGAATTTCTACCTGGTCGCCGTTAGATAGAATATGACTAATAGGCACCAGACGGTTATTAACTTTAGCACCAATGCATTTGCTGCCTACCTGGGTATGAATCTCGAATGCAAAATCCAGAGCCGAAGCACCTTTGGGCATTTTCTTCAGATCGCCATTGGGCGTAAAGACAAAAATCTCTTCATGAATAAGCTGAAGTTTAAAGTCGTCGATAAACTCTAAAGCATTGGTGGAAGGATTTTCAAGAATATCCTTAATACGTGCCAGCCATCCATCTACGCCAGATTTCTCCTCGTTAGATATTCCATCTTTAGAGTTTTTGTATTTCCAGTGAGCCGCATAGCCTTTCTCAGCAATCTCATCCATACGGGCAGTTCTGATTTGTACCTCTACCCATTTGCCATCGTGACTCATGACAGTGGTATGGAGACTCTCGTAACCGTTACTTTTAGGCGTCGTTATCCAGTCGCGCGTACGGGAAGGATTCGGTTTATAGATATCAGTAACGATGGAGTAAGCGGTCCAGCAATCTGATTTTTCGCGTTCAGGTTCGGCATCCAGAATAATTCGGATGGCAAAAAGATCGTATACCTGTTCGAATGGAATATCCTGTTGTTTCATTTTTTTCAGGATAGAATAGATGCTTTTCGGTCGACCTTTAATTTCAAATTTCAGGTTTGTTCCTTCCAGTTTTTCTTTTATTGGCTCAATAAACTTTCTAATAAAGCGATCGCGGGCAGCTTTTTTAGCATTTAATTTAGCCGATATGTCTTTATAAGCCTCGCGCTGGGTATATTTAATAGAAAGGTCTTCAAGTTCAGATTTAACGTTATAGAGACCGAGACGATGGGCGAGAGGTGCATACAGAAAGAGGGTTTCACTGGCGATTTTAAGTTGGTTTTTGCGACTCATACTTTC
>JBJTNS010000215.1:0-2817 GCA_046074245.1 Chitinophagaceae bacterium
CCCTGAATCATAAATCCAGGAATCACTCTGTGAAAGGTTGTGGAGTCGAAATACCCTGTCGATGCCAGTTGCAGGAAATTAGCTCTGTGCAATGGCGTGGCTTTGTATAAATAGATATACATATTGCCATAAGGCGTCTGCATTTCAACAATATCCTCTGTGGCTTCAACAGGAACAATATCATCCACTGGTTTCTTACAGGAAAAAATCAGACTGAAGCTGATGATGGCGAGCAAAGACAGGTGTTTCATTATTTGGTAGATTTAGCTTTGCTGGTTTTACTACTGGTAGTTTTACCTTTAGTGGTTTTAGCAGTGTCTTTTTTATCATCCTTTTTAGCAGGCGCCACTACCGCTTTGTCGCTGGCAACACTGGTGCTGATAATTTTGATGTCTTTCAATGGACGGTCGTTACCATCACACTGAGTAGTCGCAATTTTATCTACTACTTCTATGCCTTCAATGGTTTCACCAAAGATGGTGTAATCGTTGTCTAACTGGAATGGAGAGCCATGGCAAATGTAGAACTGAGATCCACTGCTTTCTTTCATTGGGTTCACCTGGTCGCCCTGACGAGCTGCAGCTAATGCACCGCGCTTATGTCTGAAATTTGAATTGAATTCAGCAGGAATGGTGTAACCAGGACCGCCAGTACCGTACATCTGACCAGGCACTGCAGCTTTTGATTCAGGATCGCCAGATTGAATCATGAACTGATTGATAACACGGTGAAACAATACATTGTTGTAGAAGCCAGATTTGCAAAGTTTTACAAAATTGGCCTGGTGTTTAGGCGTTTCTTTATATAATCTGAGCTTGATAGTACCCATGGTGGTTACCATCGTTACTGTGTCGTCTTTAGTGATAACAATACTGTCTGATGCAGTGGCAGCAATAACATCGGCAGCTGTTGCCATTGTTGTTGATTCTGTTTCTGTGCCATCAGATTCACTAATGGTGTTGTTGCAGGTTGCAGTTGCTAATAAAATGGCAATTGAAGTTATGCCAATCTGATTCAAAAATAGTTTCATATGATCTGTTCGTTTATAAAATATTCTATGATGTGTTCGCGAATATACGTTTCCTGTTCTAAAAGTGACATATCCGGAAGGGCTTTTTTAAGTTCCCAATGCGGCCAGCCGTCTTCGTCGGTGCCTATTAATTCGTAATGACCTGAGTAGCTCAGTACTTTACAAGTTGCAATATGCATCAAGCCAACTTTCTCGTCTTTCTTAAAAGGTTTTTCTTTTAATAAGCCTAGCTCGCGCATACCTATAATAAACAACAAGGCATCCATATTCGGTTGCTTGCCGAAGCGCTCCTTCAGAAAGGCCAGGATCTCTTGCCATTTCTGCTTTCTGTCTACTTCGTTATAATGGTCGTTGCTCATTTTTTTGGGAAACGCATTTTGTAATGATGATCTACTTTGCCAAGAGTAATATTATTGAGCTTTCCTTTTAATAAATTTCTTTTTAATGGACTAATATGGTCGATGAACAAAATGCCCTCAATGTGGTCGTATTCGTGTTGAATAATTCGAGCAGCCATGCCATCAAACGTTTTGGTATACTCGACAAAATCCTCGTCCATATAACGGACAGTAACCACCGGTTTTCTGGATACATTCTCGTGAATCCGGGGAATACTCAAACAGCCTTCTTCATATTTCCACTCTTCGCCTGTCTCTTCCAGAATCTGTGCATTGATAAAGGTTTGCTTGAAACCTTCTGGCTGAATGCCTTCGATATGACTTCCGTCTATAACAAACAAACGGATGGATAAACCAACCTGTGGGGCCGCTAGTCCTATACCATCACTCTCGTACATGGTGGTATACATATTGGCAATTAAATTTTTTAAATCCGGGTAAGTGGCGTCAATGTCCACGGCTTTCTTTCTTAAAACGGGACTGCCGTAGGCGTATATTGGTAAAATCATTGTGTCTCTAAATAGGATTGCAAAATTAAGGCAGCAGCTACTGTATCTACAAGTTTTTTATTGCGTCTGTCAGATTTCTTGTATCCAGCATCTATTAATGTCTGTTTCGCCATTCTGCTGGTTAAACGCTCGTCGATGTTAACAACTGGAATTCCAGGGAAGATTTCATGCAGCTTTTTCTGAAACTCGCGCACTGATTCGCTCGAATCTGTATCGCCTCCAGCTAGCGATTTGGGCTCACCTAAGACGAATAATTCGACGCTTTCGCGAGCGACATAAGCTTTTAAATAATCAAAGATCTTGTTGTTGTCTATGGTGTCTAAAGGCTGAGCAAACATCTTCAATGGGTCTGTCACTGCAATTCCAACCCTTCTGCTCCCATAATCTATCGCTAAAATTCTGCCCATTTTTTATTCCGCAATTTCAGTATTTTTAATCACTAAAAAAAAGTAATTTCGCGCAATCATGGAATTAATAAATGGCAGATACCAGATTGATGGTGTGGATGTTTTGAAAATTGTAGATGAATTTGATTCACCTGTATACGTTTACAGTGCGGAAACAATGAAACAACAATTCGAAAAGTTGAACAATGCTTTCCCTGGCGTAAAGCTGGGATTACACTACGCTTGTAAGGCGCTCTCCAATATCACCATTCTTAAATACATGAAACAATTGGGCACTGGCTTGGATGCCGTGTCGATACAAGAGGTGCAACTGGGACTAAAAGCCGGGTATGCACCTGATCAAATTCTGTACACGCCGAATGGTGTTAGTATGGAAGAGATTGATATGGCTGTAAAATTTGGGGTTAAGATCAATATTGATAATATCTCTATCCTCGAACAATTTGGGGCTAAATACGCTAATAGCGTGCCGG
>JBJTNS010000216.1:0-8497 GCA_046074245.1 Chitinophagaceae bacterium
TAAACTGGCAGAATCATGTCAGACAAACACACAATTTATCTGTTCAGATATCTACAGTTTGCCAGACATTCATAACGACACTTATGACATTGTTTACACCAGTTATGGCACCATAGGATGGTTACCAGACATACAAAAATGGGCGAGTGTAATTAGTCATTTTTTAAAGCCAGGTGGCAGACTGATTTTTGCAGAGTTTCATCCGGTTCTCTGGATGTATGACAACGACTTTAATCATGTTCAGTACTCTTACTTTAATTCAACTCCGATTATAGAAACAGAAGCTGGCACATACGCCGACCAGACAGCAGACATTCATGCGGAAATGATTACATGGAATCACAGTCTCTCAGAAGTAATTACTGCGTTAATTGACAAAGGTATACGTATAGAAGCATTTGAAGAACAAAATTATTCACCTTACAATTGTTTCAAAGACATGACAGAAATCGGAGAACAACAATATATTCTCAGTAAATTCGGGAATAAAGTTCCTATGGTGTATGCACTTAAAGGAATAAAAAATAAATAGTATAATTATTTATTCAATTCGATGAACCGTTCGATATCAATTTCCTTGCCCATGATGATGATTTCATCCTGTTCATAAATAATCGTACTCGACTGAACCACGCCCAGGAGATGTCTTTCATATTCAACACCGCTTCTCTTATCAACCTCGTATAAACGTTTGATTGTGATAAGACGCAGATTGTATTTAACATCGAATTCAATTTTTTCAATTGACTGGTTGATGATGCCTTTAGGCGCCTGAATTTCGGCTATTTCGTATCCATCTGGCAATTGAAGAAAAGTCTTGACACTCGGATGAATCAGACGTTCTGCAACAAGAATACCAACTTCTTCTTCCGGAGATAATGTTTCTGTAATCCCTAATTTTTCAAGAATCAGTTTTTGGTGAGGAGAACCAGCCCTGGCAATGATACGCTTAATTTTTAGTTCTATAAGATTAACAACTGTAAGAATTAAAGCCTCGAAGTTTTCGCCAATCGCCACCACGACAGCATCCATTTCTTCGATTTTAAAACTTCTGAGAGCATTGATTTCTGTTGCATCCATCGTTATAGCCATAGCAACATCTTCTTTAAGTACTTCTACTTTATCTTCGTTGTCATCAATAGCTACAACTTCTGCTCCCCTTCTGGAAAGCTGACGGGCGATTTTTCCTCCAAACCTTCCGAGACCGATTACGGCGAACTTTGCTTTAATCATTGTACCTGCAAAATTAATCTGATAATTGACTTTTAAAATATTTTTTTAACACTAGTGTACCAAATGCAGGATTTACAAGATAAAAATAAATACTTATAGTCGTTTAAAATACGACTAGCCATTCTCCAAACGATAGTTTTGTATTCACTATGAAACTTCTTGTATGGCTCATACTCATCTGCCCGTGTTTACTTGTAGGTGGTACACCATTCCTCGCAGCGGGATCGGAAGCTACGGCATTATCAGGAATGCAGATGTTTTCAGGTAAGCAATTTTCAGGCATCAATAATTTATCAATGTATAAACACGATAAATCAAGCTTTGGATTGAGTATAACCAAGCCCTACTATTTAAGCGAGATGCTGCAGATGGATGCTTTTTTACTTAAACCATACAAAAATCACAGTAGTGTGGTGCATTTCAGAAGTCTGAAAGTCCCCTCCTATTCATATCATTCTCTAGGCCTGGGATTCAGTTTACAAATTCACCCTAAAATTAGAACTTCCATCCAGACAGAACTTCAGTATGAACACATCAGTGGATATGGGAATACTATAGGCAATTCATGGAAAGTTTCATTTACAAGCGAGCCTTTTCCGAAGACACATTTAGCCTGTTTAGTCGAGGTAAGTCTTCCAAATACAAGCGATGAGAGCATTAGGATTCATCAGGTTTTTGCCTGGCAATACAGCATGAACAAACAATCTAAATTGCTGGCAGAAATTCAGTGGCAGCATAATCAGACTCCAATTCTAAAGTTAGGATTCAATTTTGAAATTAATGCCAAATGGCAGTTTTATAGTGGTTGTACTTTTAGCTCTGGTCATTTTGCGACCGGATTAACTTACAAGAAAAAAAATATCTGCTATGGTTTTGCCATACGTTATCATCAGGTTTTAGGCTCCGGAAACACACTTCAGATTTACTATGGATTATAGGACATTAAAGTTCATATTAATATTTATTCCCCTTAGTTCATGGGCACAGTTACCTTCAGGTGAAGATTATCTGCCAGAGACAGAGGAGACCGAGACCAGTGCTGTTAGTGATTTGATTGAACATCTGGAAATGCACATCATAAATATTAATACGGCATCCTGGATTGAGTTTCAGCAAGTCCCCTTTTTAACGAACTCACAAATCAACGCCATCATAGAGCACAGGCAGCAATACGGGTATTTTAGATGTGGACTGGAGTTGCAGCAAATAAAAGAAATCCGGGTAGAAGACATTCAAAAAATCCTACCTTATGTTAAATTCAGTCTACCAGCCAGACAAGTTTTTCGTGAATTATTACACAAGCCTTCACTAGAATGGCAAGTACAGATACAATCTAAGCTGGAAGAGAGCAAAGGATATCAAAGTACCATGGCTGATGAAATGGTTTTTTTAGGAAATTCAATAAAGGAAAGCAGTCGTTTCAAAATAGGTTTTGGCAATCTGTTAAAGTTGCAGATTATCACAAAAAAAGATGCCGGAGAACGTATTAAACAAAGCAGCACAGGCTTTAGTTTACAGTATCAGAATAAAGGCATATTGCAGGAAATTATTTTGGGAAATTATCAGTTACAATTTGGCCAGGGACTCTGCATAGGGAACACAATAGCCTTTGGGAAATCTGCCAGTGTAATGGGCATAATGCGTGCAGGCAGAGGATTGAGACATACAGGCTCTGTAAACAACAGCGACTTTTTAAAAGGGAGTGCCTGCCACCTGAAGCTAGGTCATTCAACCCACCTCTGGATGGCATTTTCGAGCAAAAGGACGGATGCAAAAACTGAAACAGACAGCAATGGAAATTCTTACATCACAGCAATGAGCAGTAATAATCTTTACAGGAATGGCGCAGAGATCAGTAATCGCAACAACATTAAACGTATGGATATGGCATTAAGGGCAGAATACAGACACGGAAGATTACAAACTGGCTTAACATTTAGCACCTCTAAAAACCATGCATTGAAAGGGTTTATAGAGGGCAATAAAAGTGACCAACAAAGAACAAAAGCCGGATTCGATTTACAGTATACCATGAGAAACATTCTTTTTTTTCAGGAAATTGCCGGCGACCAAACCAGAAAATCGTTTGCCAGCATTCAAGGCGCTTTGATAAGTCTGGATAAATACACTGACATTTCTGTATTGTACCGCTATTATTCTAAAGAATTTGACACAGATAACACCAATGCAATAGCATCTGGCAATGGCAGCAATGAAAGAGCTTGTTTGATCGGATATCAAATGCGGGCAGCTAAAAAAGTGCAGTTGAATGCGTATATTGACTTGTTTAGACATCCCGAAAAAACCTTTAGAAGCGATGCTCCTAGTTTTGGTAAAGATGCTCTGATTCAATTAAATTATACAGAGAAAAACACTTACACATTATTAGTTCGGTTTCAGATTAAAGAGAATCAATATAACGGTCGGGAATCCACCGGAATGCGGGAAGTGGAAACACACCATCAGGAAAAACTGAGGACAGAATTAAGCTATCTGATCAATAAAAGCCTCAGTATTTCTCACAGAATAGAAATGAATCGGTATATTATTGGTAAGAGCCACAAAAGCACGGGCTATCTCATGTACCATAATTTGTCATATACAATCAACAAGCATTTAAAAATTCATAGCCGGCTGACGGTATTTAATGTTTCAGATTACAACAGCCGAATTTATGCATACGAAAACGATTTAAGTTCTGTTTACTCAATGAAAGCCTGGCAAGACCGCGGGATTTCGATTTATGCAATAGTCCAATATCATGTGAACAAGATTGTTCAAATTAAAACTAAATTTGCCACCGTTCGTTATTCAGACATTCACTCTACAGGAAGTGGCGTTGATGAAATCAGTGGCCAACTTTTTAATGAGATAAAATTTGAATTAACTTTAAAAATATGACCAAACTAAGTGTAAACATCAACAAACTGGCCACCATCAGAAATTCCAGAGGGGGCAACAATCCGGATGTTATTAGCTATGCTAAAAAAATAGAATCTTACGGGGCACATGGCATTACCATTCACCCACGGCCAGACCAGAGGCATATCCGATTTGATGACGTTTATAATTTAAAAAAAGTTGTAAGTACAGAGTATAATATCGAAGGATATCCTTCTGAAGATTTTATCAAAATGGTTATCGAAGTTCAACCCACTCAGGTTACTTTAGTACCAGATCCTCCGCATGTCTTAACCAGCAATAACGGATGGGACACTATTGAGCATCTCGGATTTTTAAAGACCGTTATAGAACGCTTCCATGCATCAGGCATCAGAACCAGTATATTTTTAAATCCAGATCCAGGTATGGTAGAATCTGCCAAAGCCACAGGAACAGACAGAATAGAATTATATACTGAAGCTTATGCATCAGGATATCACAGCAATAAAGAAGAAGCGATAAAGGCGTACAGAGAGACCGCAGAAGCAGCTAATTTGCATGGATTGGGAATTAATGCCGGTCATGATCTTGACTTGCACAATTTGAAATATTTTGCCACACAAATTCCTGGATTACTAGAGGTCAGTATAGGGCATGCACTGGTTTGTGATGCTTTGGAATTTGGAATGGAAAATACTGTAAGAATGTACCTTAATCAGCTTGCTTAATTAGCAAATGGTGCAGATGAAGAACCTGCTCAATCAGAGAATGTTCAGGATCGTTAAAGATGACAAAATCTGCGAGTTTTAATTTTTCTTCTTCAGACATTTGCGCAGCGATTCTTGCTTCTACAGATGACTTTTCTACCCCATCTCTTTTCATCACACGTTCGATTCTGAGAGAGAGGGGCGCATATACTAAAGCTACTTTATCAATTGATTTTTTGCTATCTGTTTCAAGCATGATAGCAGCCTCTTTAACCACATAGGGTAAATGAGAGAATTTATGACAAAACACATCCCAGTCGGCTAAAACATGAGGATGAATGATACCATTAAGTTTTTCCAGTTGAAATTTATCGGCGAATACAATACCGGCTATGTAAGTACGGTTGTATTCGCCGTTTATAAATGTTTGGTCACCAAAAGCTGAAATTAACTCAGCTTGCAGCGCCTGATCGTTGCCTACAAGAAATTTGGCACGGGCATCTGCATTATAGACTGGAACATCAAGTGATTCAAAAATCTGACAAACTGTTGATTTGCCACTTCCGATTCCACCTGTAACACCCAGCCTGAGCACGATAATTAAGCTTTGTTAAGGTTGGCGCTTAATTCAGAAGAAATAGCTGATTTTTCGATTCTCAGTCTGCTACCTTCAGAGTTGATGATGATAGAACTGGCAGTACCACCATCCAGAGATTCAACTTTACCGTGAATACCACCGGTTGTAACTACCAGGTCACCTTTCTTTAATTCCTCAACATATTTTTTTTGTTGTTTGAGTTTCTTTTGCTGTGGGCGCACCATGAAGAAATAAAACACGATGAAGATTAAACCCATGAAGGTAATGGTCTGCATCATGTTACCCTGACCTTGTGCTTGTAAAGTAATTATTAAATTTTGCATGTTAAATGATTGATTTTATTTGAGTGCTCTGACACGTGCAGAGAATTTTAATTCAATTGTTTTGCTTTCGATATTAGCATATACTGTAACCACTTTATTGTTAGTTCCAGACTTTCCGGCGCTATCAAAAACCACTTTGATACTACCTTTTTCTCCGGGTTTTATTGGTTCTCTCGGCCATTGAGGCACAGTACATCCGCACATAGCAGAACAATTGCTAATTAAAAGATCAACTTTACCGGTATTGGTAAATTCATAAGTAGTTTCAACTTTCTGATTCTCCAGAATATCTCCAAAATTATGCTCAGTAGATTTGAATGTCATTACTGCGTATTCATCTGGTTTTTTATTCGGATTGTCTGCAGTAGCTGGATTTTCAATCACTTGAGGAGTACTTAAAGCAGCATTGACTTGATCTTCAGACTTATTATCGTCTTCAGCTTTCGGAGCGTTACTGCAGGCGGCAAGAAATATCACCAAACCTAAACTTACTAAAAATTGTTTCATATCGACTTCTTATTTTTACTTAGTGTGGCAAAAATAGAAGGAATTATTCATTTTTCAAGCCTCTTCCGCTTTTATTTATGCGACCAGTATCGCTGAGGACAATTCTTATTTTATCCAGAACACCATTTAAGAAAAGATGACTCTTTGGTGTACTGTAGGATTTAGCAATATCGAGGTATTCGTTGATTGTAACCTTTGGTGGGATTGTTTCAAAATACAGGAATTCAGACAAAGCCATTCTTAGCATGATCACATCATTGATGGTTAAACGTTCAGAATCCCAGTTAGCCGTATTGTTCAGAATTAGTTCATCCAATGAATCCTTGTTAACAATACATTTTTCAAACAGCTGTATTCCGAAGTGAATGTCTTCGCGTTGTTTATCGCCGGGACTTTCAATTTTGAGTCTATTTTTGTCGTAGAACCCATTAACAGTATTAATGATTGCCTTCAGAATATCGGCAGAATCGTCTTCCCAGTTAATATACTCATCCTCCATTGCATGGTCAAACAACTCAAATTCGTTGAATAAAAACTCATACAAATTTGTCAGGAAATTCTTTTGAATTTCTGGGGATGGCTGATCAAATACTGAAAAATCGATATAGAAATCGTATTGCACCAGATCAATAAAAGCGCGGTCAAACAAATCACCATGCTTTTTCCAGTCGTAAGGCAACTTTCCACACAGCTCTTCAAAAACTGTACTTTCGTCGAGAGCCTTGTAGAAATCCAGACGCTTCAGCATCTCCGTATTTCTAATATGTGTTTTATTGGGGAAATATTTTTCCAGTTCAATTTCCTTTTCGCTTTCCAGAAAGGTATTGAAATCTTTTAAAAATTGTAAAGAGAAGTAGTAAAACTTATAAAAATCCTTGAATTGTTTATCAAGTTGTTTGTGAAAAGCAGGAACTGATGTGGCATCCTGTTGTTGAAAAGCGTATAAATGCTGTAGAACTTTAATTCGAATATTCCTGCGCGATAACATTAATCTATGAACGTATTTTGGTGCTGCAAAGATAATGTTTATTTCTATACTTCACATGGATTTTTTAACGAAATTTTATTTTGGGTAATGAAATTCGGGCATTGTTAACTGACCCTGCTCCAGAAATGATCATCCTGATGCTGTTGTAAATAAAGCAATAATGCCTGATTTTCGGGAGCAGTAAGTTCAGGATCATTTTTCAGAATATAAGCAGAAGCTCTTTTAGCAAGGTCAATTATTTCTTCATCTTTCACCAAATCGAGTAATTTAAAATCCGGCAATCCGCTTTGCCTGGTTCCAAGCACATCTCCTGGTCCGCGAAGCTCCAGATCAACCTTTGAAATCTCAAATCCATTGTTAGTAGCGCACATGGTTTTAATTCGTTTTCTCGAAGGATAATTCATTTCATCTTTTGTCATCAACACACAAAAACTCTGTTCTGCTCCTCTTCCTACCCTACCTCTGAGCTGATGCAGCTGAGAAAGACCAAAACGATTGGCATTTTCAATGATCATAACAGATGCATTAGGCACATTAACACCAACTTCTATTACGGTTGTAGAAATCATGATTTGAGTGATTCCAGATTTAAACCGGTGCATTTCAAAATCTTTCACATCAGATTTCATTTTGCCGTGCAAAAGACTGATTTGATATTGAGGAACCGGAAAATATGAGCAGACGACATCATAACCATTTTTAAGATCATTCAAATCGAGTTTCGACGACTCTTCGATGAGCGGGTAAACGACATAAGCCTGACGGCCTTTTTCCAGTTCACGCTTGAGAAAAGCCATTACTTCACCGCGATAAACTTCTTCACGATGCAGCGTTTTAACAGGTTTGCGGTCTTTCGGCAATTCATCAATGACAGAAACATCAAGTTCGCCATGAATAGTCATTGCCAGAGTTCTGGGAATAGGTGTAGCTGTCATAACCAGCACATGCGGTTTAAGTACAGAGCGGTTCCAGAGCTTAGCGCGCTGGGCGACTCCGAAACGATGTTGTTCGTCAATTACCGCCAGTCCGAGTTGCTTAAAATTCACCTCATCTTCAATTAAAGCATGGGTACCAATAAGGATATTAAGAGAGCCATCACTTAAACGTTCCAAGAGCGACTGACGGTGTTTTTTATTAGAGGAGCCTGTTAGCAAATCGACCGTAACAGGCATTTCTGCCAGCATATCTTTTAGAGTAAGGTAATGCTGAGTAGCCAGAATCTCCGTTGGGGCCATCAGACAAGCCTGAAAACCATTAT
>JBJTNS010000217.1:0-5004 GCA_046074245.1 Chitinophagaceae bacterium
AAATGCTCGATAAACTCGATCGGATTGAAGAAGTTCAAAACGACGAGTCGGTGATGAACCTGCGTTTTAAAGTTAAAACTCAGCCAGGCAAAGTACTTATTACACTCAAAGATGTTGGTAAACACTACGGAGATCAGGTGATTTTTGAACATGCTAATGCTCAGATTCTTCGCGGAGATAAGATCGCCCTGATTGGTGCCAATGGTAAAGGTAAATCAACCCTATTAAGAATAATTGATCAGAGCGAACCATGCTCTGGTATCGTTGAATATGGTTACAACGTTGAAAAAACTTTCTACGCTCAGCATCAGCTTGAGTCATTGAATGTCAACAACGAAATTTTAGAAGAACTTTCACAGATGGGTTCTGCAAAGCTTGAAAATGAACTGCGTTCCATCTTGGGATGTTTCCTTTTTAGCGGCGACGATGTATTCAAAAAAATTAAGGTACTAAGTGGGGGAGAGAAAGCTCGTGTTGCCCTGGCAAAAGCCCTGGTCAATGAAGCTAATTTCTTGTTGCTCGACGAGCCTACCAATCACCTGGATATTCAGAGTATGAACATCCTTATTCAGGCACTACAGCAGTTTGAAGGTACGTTTATCACTGTATCGCACGACCGTTATTTCATTTCTCAGATCGCCAACAAAATCTGGTGGATTGAAAATGATGAAATCAAAGAATATCTCGGAACATACGACGAATGGAAATACTTTATGGCTCAGCGTGAAAAGAATGCCACTCCTCCGCCAGTTGTCAAAGTTGTTAAACCTGTCGAAAAAGCACCAGAAGCTGCTCCGGTTAATTCTGGTAACGATAAGCTAAGAAAACAACTACAGAAACAAGCCGATGAATTAGAGCAACAGTTAGAAACTCTGAAAGCTGAAAAACTGAAGGTGGAAAACTTGATAGCAGATCCAGCTAACAATGCCCAGATTGGCACACTTTCTGAACAGTATCAGCAACTCGAACAGTCAGTTTTAAGTAAAAATAAAGAGTTCGAAGCAATATTTGAACAATTGTTAAGTTTATAACCCCGAAAGAATGAAGTATATTAAGAGCAAAGCCGGTCAATTCAGTGCGAAAGTAATCATCACTGCTCTGGCCTGTTTCTTAAGTTCTGGCGCCAGTGCCGCCTATCTCCCGATTCAGTATGCCAATGTTTCATACGAAAGCAGTATCAAAACGGTACTACTTTCACAGAAAGGCAGCTACGAGCGTTTTCCGGCCATAGATCTGGGTAGTGAACAACAGCTTACCCTTCAGTTTGACGAGCTGATGCCAGAAAACGATAATTACCAGTATACCATCATTCACTGTAGCTCCGACTGGCAACTCTCAAACCTGAAGCCGAACGAGTATATTAGAGGGAACATGTTCGAGAATATTAACGATTATTCATTTTCTACTACAACCTTCCAGGTGTACACCCACTACAAGGTCGATTTTCCAACAGCAGAAATGAAACCAAAATTGTCGGGTAATTATATCATCAAAGTTTATCGCAACTTCGACGAGAACGACATCATCTTAACGCGTCGATTTATGGTGGTTGACGATAAATTTATCATTACACCAAGTGCCAAAATTGCAACTAACCCCAATGTGCGTTTTACATCTCAGGAAATTGATTTCTCTGTAAATATCGGCGATAACTCTGTCCCAAATCCTCTGATGGACGTTAAGGCAACAGTGATGCAGAATCTCAGATGGGATAATGCTATCTTCGATTTAAAGCCACGGTTTATCAATGGCAAAATTCTCGATTATAACTACGAAACCGGAAATGTCTTCTTAGGAGGAAATGAATTCCGTTATTTTGATATCCGTAACCTCAGATTTCTGAGTTTTAATGTACGCACCAAATATATGGAAGGCAATCTGAAACATGCAGTGTTGTACCGGGATGCCACCAGAGTAAGTCAGACTTACCTGCAGACCATCGACTTCAATGGAAAAATGGTGGTAGATAATCGCGATAATGCAGTTAAAGGAGAGATTGAAAGTGATTATGCAGCAGTACATTTTAACTATGTCAGCGATAAACTCGATAAAGATGTATATGTGTTTGGTGAGTTGAGCGACTGGCAGATGAAGGACGAATTCAAAATGGAATGGAACGAAAAAAGTCAGGAGTACGAAAAAACCATCATGCTGAAGCAAGCCTACTATAACTATTTCTATGTAACAGCTGATGCTAAAAATGCGGCCGACCTGCAACTGACAGAGGGCAACCACAGTAATACAGAAAACGATTACCACGTAATGGTATACAACAAAAATCAGTTCATGCAATACGACGAACTTTTAGGTACCATTCATTGTAATTCAAATAAAAAATAAACATGAACACCGATAAAATTAAAATACTATGGGCCGATGATGAGATCGATATGCTCAAACCACATATTCTATTCCTCGAGCAAAAAGGTTACGAGCTGATTACAGTTAACAATGGCAATAGTGCCATCTCTAAAACCATCAGCGAAAAACCTGATCTGGTGTTCCTTGATGAGAATATGCCAGGTATCAGTGGTCTCGAGACACTCAAACAAATCAAAGCCATAGAACCCGATGTTAAAGTGGTAATGATTACCAAGAGTGAAGAAGAGTACATCATGGACGATGCCATTGGGTCTCAGATTTCTGATTACCTCATCAAACCTGTAAATCCGAATCAGATTCTTCACTCAATCAAAAAACTGATGGATAAAAGCAGACTCGTGACTGAAAAAACCAATCAGAATTATCAGATAGATTTCAGAAACATCAGCAATATGTTGATGGATAACCTTAGTCTCGACGAGTGGAAAGATGTCTACAATAAACTCATCTACTGGGAACTGGAGCTGGGTAAAAGCACCGATAAGAGTATGAACGAGGTGTATGAAAATCAGAAGCGTGAGGCTAACCATGGTTTTAGTAAGTTTATCACTAAGAACTACATCAATTATCTTCAGCCAACAGGCGATAACGGTCCGGTAATGAGTCATAACCTCTTCAGAAGGAAAGTAAAACATCTGATTAACGAGCAGGTGCCAACTTTTTTTGTGTTAATTGATAACCTGCGACTAGATCAGTGGCGCACCATTGCACCAATCATCAAAGAAAAGTTTAAGATTGAAGAAGAAGACCAGTACCTGACGATTTTGCCAACCACGACTCAGTATTGCAGAAATGCGATCTTTAGCGGACTCTTGCCAAGTGAGATAGAGAAACGCTTCCCTGACAAATGGAGCAACGACGAAGACGAAGGTGGAAAGAATAATTTCGAAGAAGATTTCTTTAAAGACATGCTCAGCAGATTGCGCATCACAGGCAAGAACAGTTACATCAAAGTAACGAACCTGGATGGAGGCAAATCTATGGTAGATAAGATACCTAACCTGTTTCAGAATTCAATTAACGTGATAGTATACAATTTTGTAGATGCATTCTCGCACGCCAGAACAGATGTTAGTATTATCAGAGAGCTTGCAGAAGACGAAGCGGCATACCGGTCGGTAACAGAGAGCTGGTTCAAGCATTCTCCATTATGGGAAGCCTTACAGCTAATGTCTGAGAAGAAATGCAAAGTAGTAATAACAACCGATCACGGTAGTGTAAGGGTAAATAAGCCGGTGAAGATAGTGGGAGACAAGAATACCAACTCGAATCTGAGGTATAAACAGGGTAAGAATCTGAGTTACGAAGCCAAAGAAGTATTCGAGATAAAGAAACCAGAACTGGCTTTTTTGCCCAAAGTTAATGTCAGTCAGTCGTACGTAGTATGTAAAGAAGACGATTTTTTTGCCTATCCGAACAACTATAATTACTACGTTAACTATTATACTAACACCTTTCAGCACGGTGGAATCTCGCTGGAAGAGATGATGGTACCCTTTATTGTGATGGAATCGCGATAAAAAAACTGAAAAATATTTGATAGTAATTATAAAATTGCTATATTTGCACCCTTAAAAATTGAAAAATCATGGCTGTTACCAGACTTAAAAGAAAAGACAGAAGAAATAAAGAGTTTACCCGTATCAGAAAAACCAATCTGAAAAACGTAAGCAAAATGGTGTATATCCAATCACCACACAGAGAAGTTTCAGGCATCGTCTTAGAAGATCAGGCGTAATTCGCTTATTAAAAAATATTTTTAGAAACCCGGCCTCAAAAAGGTCGGGTTTTTTTGTTGTCGCAACTTTAAAATACAAGTTTTAAATTTTACATTTGCATCAAATAACTCAATAACAAGAATACCATGAACAAAATTAAAGTAGCCAATCCTGTTGTCGAATTGGACGGCGATGAAATGACTCGAATTATCTGGAAGTTTATCAAAGACAAACTGATTCTCCCATATTTAGATCTGGATATTAAGTATTATGATCTTGGAATGGAGCACCGCGATGCTACTAACGACCAGGTTACGATTGACGCTGCAGAGGCCATTAAAAAATATAGCGTGGGTATTAAATGTGCTACCATCACTCCTGATGAAGCGCGTGTTAAAGAATTCAACTTAAAACAAATGTGGAAGTCGCCGAACGGCACTATCCGTAATATATTAGACGGAACAGTTTTCCGTGAACCTATCGTATGTGCCAATGTGCCGCGTTTAGTGCCTAACTGGACAGCTCCTATCTGTATTGGTCGTCACGCTTTCGGTGATCAGTACCGTGCTACCGACTTCGTTACAAAAGGCAGAGGAAAATTAACTGTTAAATTCGAAGGTGAAGACGGAACTACTCAGGAGTATGAAGTGTACAACTTTAAAGGCGACGGCGTAGCATTAACAATGTATAACACCGACGAATCTATCAGAGGTTTTGTTCATTCATGTTTCAATACCGCTTTGCAAAAAGGATGGCCATTATACCTGTCTACCAAAAACACTATTTTGAAAAAATATGATGGTCGTTTTAAAGACATCTTTGAAGAAATCTATCAGGCTGATTATAAAGCTAAATTCGAAGCAGCAGGTATCGTCTATGAGCACCGTTTAATTGATGACATGGT
>JBJTNS010000218.1:0-3420 GCA_046074245.1 Chitinophagaceae bacterium
TACCAGTCTCTGCTACAACGACACCGCCATCATTCACAGCAGATTAAGTGTTAAAGACCCTAACTTTACTTACGAGTGGCTACTGGACAACATCCTTGATCAACAAAAAAGCGATTCGTTCAGGATAGTGGTAAAGGGCAATCACAATTTAAATTTAACTGTAAAAGCCAGTGGCGACTGCCGTGTGAGTAAATCCATGCAGGTATATTACCATCCATTGCCTAACTTTAGCATAGTAGGCGACACAGTCTTTAACAAAGCTAACTATATTGTACTGAGCGCCAGCAAAGCCTTCAACACATACAAATGGTCGAATGGCGCAAGCACTAAAGATAACGGCTTCTGGGCGTATACACTAGGAGCACCCGGCGTGCATAGTCAGACTTTGGAAGTAAGCGACAGCAATGGTTGCAAGAGCAGTGAGACACATTGGTTCAGGACCAACGGATTGACGGATGTAAATACTTCTGCAAAAACACAGTGGCAAATCTATCCTAATCCGGGATCGGACATTGTAAATATCATAGCTCCAGAGAAAGGCATCCTTAAATTATACAGCGCCGAAGGCAAACTGATTAAAACATTCAGTGTAGCTGAAGGCATGAATAAGGCCGATGTAAGCGACCTGAGTGCGGGGTATTATCTTCTACAATGCGGGTCATTCAGAAGCACATTGCTAATTGAATAATCGGTCCATTTGCTTAAAAATTGTTGATACATCGGCTTCTTTCAGATGCTTAAAAATAGTATTTTTGCAACAAAATGGAAGCAACCTTAGAACAAGCGCAGCAACTGGGATTATTACCAGAAGAATTTGAAAAAATCAAAAGTATTCTTGGTCGTACCCCTAACTTCACAGAACTCAGTATTTACTCTGTGATGTGGAGTGAGCATTGCTCATACAAAAACTCTATCACCTGGTTAAAAACCTTACCTAAAGACGGTCCCGCTATGCTGGCCAAAGCAGGCGAAGAAAACGCCGGACTGGTAGACATTGGAGATGGTTTAGCGGTTTGTTTCAAGATTGAATCGCACAACCACCCCTCTGCTATTGAGCCTTATCAGGGAGCAGCTACGGGTGTTGGTGGTATCAACAGAGATATTTTCTCTATGGGCGCTCGTCCGATTGCTCAGTTAAACTCTTTGCGTTTTGGCAATATTGATACCGCAAGAACCAAGTGGTTACTGAAAGGTGTAACCAAGGGTATCGGTGACTATGGTAATGCATTCGGAATTCCAACTGTTGGTGGCGAAGTCTATTTCGACGATTGTTACGAAACCAATATTCTGGTAAATGCCATGAGTGTTGGTATAGCAAAAGTAGGCACTACCATATCTGCGATTGCAGAGGGTGAGGGCAATCCGGTGTATATATTCGGCGCCGCTACAGGTAAAGATGGTATCCACGGAGCGGCATTTGCGAGCAAAGACATTTCAGAAGACAGTGTCAACGATCTACCAAGTGTACAGGTAGGCGACCCATTCTGGGAAAAATTGATTCTTGAAGCGTCGATGGAACTGATTCAGACAGGCGCTATTATTGGCATGCAGGATATGGGAGCGGCAGGTATTACCTGTAGCACCAGTGAAATGGCTGCTAAAAGTGGCACCGGGATGGTGATTCACCTGGACAAAGTGCCATTGCGTCAGGACAACATGAAAGGCTGGGAAATTCTCTTATCTGAGAGTCAGGAGCGCATGCTGGTAATTCTTGAAAAAGGCACAGAGCACAAAGCAGAAGCTATTTTCAAAAAATGGGAATTAACTTATGCTCAGATTGGTGAAGTAACCAATACTGGCAGAGTGCAATATTATATGCACGGAGAACTGGAAGCCGATATTCCGGCAGAGAGTTTAGCATTAGGTGGTGGGGCACCGGTATACAAACGCGAGTGGACAGAGCCAACTTATTTTGAAAAAATTAAAGCTTACAACATCGATCATGTTTCTGTGCCGTCAGATTTGAAAGCCGTCGCTGAGTTCTTGTTACAGGAACCAAACATTGCTTCTAAGCGCTGGGTATTTAACCAGTATGACAGCATGGTAGGCACAGTAAATCAAAGCACCAATATTGCCAGCGATGCAGCGGTAGTGAAAGTAAAAGGTTCTGACAAATCATTAGCATTAACAGTAGATTGCAACAGCAGATATGTATATGCTGATCCGGAAACAGGATGTGCGATAGCAGTAGCAGAAGCTGCCAGAAATATTGTATGTACAGGAGGCCGCCCATCAGCGATAACCAACTGTTTGAATTTTGGGAATCCTTACGACAAAGAAGTATATTACCAGTTTAAGCACAGCATCGACGGTATGGGCAAAGCCTGTTTGAAATTCGGCACCCCAGTAACTGGAGGAAACGTAAGTTTCTACAATCAGAGCACCGATGGAGTAGCTGTATATCCAACACCGACCATTGGTATGGTAGGTATAATAGAAAAACCAGAGCATCATACAGGTTCTGCATTTCAGAACAACGGCGATTTAATCTATCTGGTTGGAGCATCGCAAAACGACATCAGCAGTTCGCAGTATTTGGCTAAGTACCATAAAGTAAGTCATTCTCCGGCACCATTTTTCGATTTAGATGCTGAGAAGCAATTGCAGGACGCCCTCTATTCAGCCATTGAAAAATCGATTATAACTTCAGCGCACGATGTAAGCGAGGGTGGTTTATTCATCACCTTAGCGGAGTCGGCCATGCAAGGTGGAAAAGGATTTGATGTATGCACAGATGCTAATTACAGAAAAGACGCCTGGTTATTTGGCGAGGCTCAGAGCAGAGTGGTTATTAGCATCAGTCCGGAAGCAAAATCAGAGTTTGAAACTCACTTTGCCGGCATGAATGTACCAGTGTTACAGATTGGCACAGTGAAGGGCGAAGAGATGGTGATAGATTCAGTGAGTTTCGGATCTGTAAAAAGGAATAAGGACTCCTATGACAATGCTTTGGCGGTGAGGTTGGGTGGTAAGTAATTGGAGATTTTTTTCTTCTTTTCCTAACCCTTCCAGGGTTTAAACCCTGGAAGGGTTAGGATGATAATCAACAACTTATCCTACCTAAATCCATTTATTCCCTTAATTACCAGCAGGTTATAAAATGGGCCTAAACCTAAATGAAACTCTGCTATAAATAACTGTATTTCAAACAAATACACCGTTTCCCCAATTCCCATTTTCTACATTTTTGAATTTTAAGGCCCATTTCCTATATTTGTTATATGAAACTGAAGCTTATTTTATTGTGGGTTAGTGTCAACTTAATTTCTCTTAATGCACAGAGCAAATGGACTTTAGGTGCTGTTATCCGACCTGAAATTGGTTACAGATCCTTGTTTGCTAAAGACAATATAGGGAGAGGCGATTTAATCATTGGTTTGAGAAACGACATGGAAATTCCCAGATGGTGCTATTCTGCTG
>JBJTNS010000219.1:0-3974 GCA_046074245.1 Chitinophagaceae bacterium
TTCTGAAAGAGCAATTGCCTCGACTATCATAACGGTGATTGCAAAAATACATTTATTGCCGACTTAAAAAAGGGTAAATTGGGGGAAGAGGATTTTTTAACGATAAAATAAGATGAGTTAAGCTGCGGCAGTAAAATTTCAGTCGAACACACCAAAGTGAAAGCTATATCTCCAACTCAAAACAAACTCAATTGTCCGCGTTTGGTGCGCACAAATCTTTCGGTGTTGAGCTTCGGTATGTTACGCTCGCCGAAATAACGCTGTTTAGCATTCTGCGCCATTTGCCTGATCATCTCTGCTGTCTGCCCCTCGCCGCGCATTCTGATGCCTGCTCTGCTGTCGGATAACTTACCGCCATGGCAGTCTTCTATCCCATGTATCACTTTGTCTGCTCTGTCTGGAAATACTTTCCTGATCCAGTCGGTAAACACCTGTCCGATGCTGCCGTTGAGTCTTACTATTGCATGGTGGAAATCTTGCGCACCCGCCTGAGCCGATGCCTGAGCTAAGTCAAATATCTCGTGACTGTTTAATCCTGGTATGACTGGCGCCATCATCACATTCACCGGAATGCCATGCGATGCCAGTAAGGCGACTGTTTTTAACTTGCGTTTGGCCGTTACTGTTCTAGGTTCTAATACCGCTCTCAAATCTTCATTTAAGGTGGTAATGCTAATACTCACATGCACCAATCCTTCTGCGTTCAAGGCTTTCAATAGGTCGAGGTCGCGCTCAATTAATGAGTTTTTTGTGATAATGCCCACTGGATGCTTATATTTCAAACACAATTCCAGTAACTGTCTTGTAATGCCATATATGCGCTCAGCTGGCTGATAACAGTCGGTGTTACCCGATAACATTATAGTCTTTACTTTCCAGTTGGGCTTCTGAAATGCCGCTTCCAGCAATTGTGGGGCATTCTTCTTTACCAGTATGTTCTGCTCAAAACCTGCGCCTGCATCGTAACCCCAGTATTGGTGAGTGTCTCTGGCATAGCAATATAAACAGCCATGCTCGCAACCCTGATACGGATTCATGCTGTATTCCAGTGGGAGATCCGGACTACTTACTTCGTTGATAATCGACTTCGGAAAAACCTCTATGTATTGCGTTTTGTCTGATACATGTTCTACATCCTCGTCTATGCCTTCCCAAAAGGCTTTGATATAACTGTTTCTGGTAAAACGGTTCTCCGTATATATCTGGGCGCCGCGTCCTTTTATCAGTGATGGTGCTTGCATATTACAAAGCTGCTAAAAAATATAACATCAAACTGCTAAAAATTGTAGCATGATTAAATTATGTGTAATATATTTAATATCAGTGATATATATGGGTTATATGTGTGATTTTATCAATTTTTTTATTTGACTCTTCGCTATGCTATTTCACATTTTTTAGTCTTGTTCCCTAACTTTTTGCAAATTTTTATAGCTTTTATTCTTAATTTTGGCGGGATGACTATGTCTGTTAAAACGCTTTTTTCTTGTTTGTCTCTTGTCATAATTATGACTTTGAATTCGGTGCTCTCTGCTCAGAATTCCTCTAACTCATCTGCCGATATTCTGCAATCCTTACAGAAACTCAATACCGTTGCCACTGTCTTATATGTGGCGGCTCATCCAGATGATGAGAATACGCGTTTGCTGGCTTATCTGGCTAAGGAGAAAAAGTTCAGAACGGCCTACCTGTCATTAACACGTGGCGATGGTGGTCAGAATCTCATTGGTTCAGAGCAGGGCGATATGCTTGGTGTTATCAGAACCGAAGAACTTTTAGCAGCTCGTAAAGTTGATGGCGCAGAACAATACTTTACGCGTGCTGTTGATTTTGGGTATTCTAAAAATCCGGCAGAGACCTTTACACACTGGGACAAGAAAACCATACTCTGGGATGTTGTATTAACAATCCGTCGTCTTCGTCCGGATATTATTATTTGCCGTTTTCCTACCACTGGCGAAGGGGGGCATGGGCACCACACTGCTTCTGCTATGCTGGCGCTAGAGGCTTTTACATTGGCGGCTGACAGCACAGCTTTTACCGATCAGCTTCAGGAGGTAAAAGTGTGGAAGGCTAAACGCATTTTATGGAACACTTTCAATTTCGGCACTACTAATACAACAGCACCTGATCAGTTTAAACTGGATGTCGGCGCATACAATGTTTTGGCTGGAAAGGGGTATGGTGAAATCGCCGCCGAAAGTCGTACCAACCACAAAAGTCAGGGTTTTGGCTCAGCCGCTGCAAGGGGTTCGGCTATCGAATACTTTAAATTACTTAAAGGTGATACCATCCGTTCGGACATCTTTGAAGGTGTCAATGCTTCTTGGTCGCGTTTCCCTAAAGGAAATTCTATCAGTTCTAAAATTGATAAACTGATCAAGTCGTTTGATGCATTGCACCCTGAGCGCTCTGTGCCAGCCTTGCTCGAATTGCACAAACAACTCAAGATACAGGCAATTCTTAATGGTAAATCTTCCTACTACTATCTTAAACTTCAGGAGCTGGAACAAATTATCTTTAATTGCTCTGGTATCTGGATGGAATGTCAGTCTAAAGACCTGATGCTAATTCCCGGTGAAACGGCTCAGCTGAATGCCCAGTTCATCGTGCGTAATCCCACATTAGTCAAGTTAAAATCGGTGTCTTTTAATCAGGCAGCAGATACTTTAGTAGATACTTTTATGCGACACAATGTGATGCTGAAATGCACGCGTAAAATTGTGGTGCCAGACAATATTCCTTATACCGATCCCTACTGGTTAAAGGTGCCCCACGAACAGGCCATTCATATCGTACATCAGAATAAACTGATTGGGTTGCCTCAGACTGATTGTCCGCTGACTGCGCTTTATACATTTGAGATTGGTAATACCGAATTTAAAGTGCTAAAACCAGTAGTGTTTAAACTCACTGATCCGGTGCGTGGCGAATACTACAAGCCAATTGAAATTCTACCGCCGGTAACGGTAACGCCAACGCGTCCTGTTTTAGTAACCGCGAGTGACGAAGAGAGGAGTTTGTTTTTTCTGGTAAAGTCGAATATCGATAATTTTGAAGGTACCCTTAATGTAAAAATGACCAGCAAACTGGATGTCAGGGTTCTGAATCCTAGTTTTACTCTGGCCAAAAAAGGTGATGAAAAACTCATAGAAGTCAAACTTCGTATCAAGGACCCACAGTTTAACGGCAATCTAAAAGCTTATGTGATGCGCAACGATAAGCGCTATGGTATGGCCATACAGCGCATTGCGTACGAGCATATTCCTAGTCGCTTTATCCTCAAAGAGGCGGATGTTAAACTGATACGTACCGATATCAAAATGGCGGGTAAAAAGCTGGCTTATATAGAAGGTGCTGGCGATGATGTGGCCGAATGTCTCACGGATCTTGGTTATTCTGTTACCACCTTAAATAACGAACAATTAATGAATGATGATTTGTCGGTATACGATGCCATCGTCGTTGGAATTCGAGCCTTTAATACCAACGAGAATTTGTACCTCTCGCAAGAGCGTCTGATGACCTATGTGAAGAATGGAGGGCGCCTGATTGTGCAGTACAATACCAACTCCAGGGTTGGTCCGCTAAACGCTGGTATCGGTCCCTATAAATTTACCATCTCCCGAAACCGTGTCACCGACGAAAATGCCAGTGTTGGCTTTGTTAACGATAGTCTCAAGGTTTTGCAATTTCCCAATATTATCAGCCAGAATGATTTTAAAAACTGGGTGCAGGAACGTGGTATTTATTTCGCCACCGAGCTTGATTCGTCTTATCAGACAGTGTTTACCATGAACGATCCTGGCGAGAAGTCTGAAAAGGGTTCTTTGATCATGGCCAGCTATGGCAAGGGATATTTTGTTTACACTGGCCTGGCATTTTTCAGGCAATTGCCTGCCGGGGTGCCTGGTGCTTACCGACTGATGATTAATTTAATAAGTCAGCCCACTAAACCATGAGAGAAAAACAAT
>JBJTNS010000220.1:0-2532 GCA_046074245.1 Chitinophagaceae bacterium
CATCAAGAAAGCTATCCTTGCAAGCTTGGCCAAAAAACAGGACTGAGCCAAGTAAAATATAAATAATCTTTTTCATAACTGCATTATTAATTTTTTGATTAAAACTCAACATTTAAACCTAAAGTGATTGATCGTGCACGAGGATAAGCACCCCAGTCAAGACCGGTTGTAGGATATTGAGCACCACCTTGTGAGGTATTGGCATTTACATCAGGGTCTAAACCTGGATAATTGGTGATCGTGAATGCATTATAAACAGACGCATAAACTCTCATTCTGCTCATACCGATCTTATTGACCACGTTCTTAGGCAAGCTGTATCCTAAGGTGATATTGTTCAGTCTTAAATATGAACCATCCTGAATACCCATACTAGATACCACCGGATTTTCGTGATAAGGCAAGAAAGTGGTTGCATTGGCATTAAGCGCCGTTAAAGCAGTTGGGTCTGTTATGCTAACCAATTGTCCGTTTTGAATATCATATATCTTATATGATGTTGACAAGTAATTTAAACGGTTCTTATACAAACCATCTTCTTTACTGCCATAAAATGCGGCCAGGTAATTGGCGTTGTATATCTTATTTCCAAAGCTCCAGTTAAAGTCAAATCTGAAATCGAGGTTCTTATAATTACCTCCGATGTTAAATCCACCAGTATGTTTAGGATTCATATCGCCGATAACACTTACGTCCGATTCGTTAATCACGCCATCTCCATTTAGATCTTTAAACTTAATTACACCTGGATAAGCAGACTGTGTACCCGGTTTTTTACCAACCGTTCCGTATACTGTACCGATAATACCGGTAGCAATATCAGGCACACCTGTTTTCAGGGTATAAACACCAGCAGAATAGTTGAAATCATCCACAGTATACCAGCCATCGTAGGTATATCCGCGAACCTGCCCAACAGGTTTTCCCTGAACAAGCATATAATCACCAGTATTTGGCTGGGTCATGGTAGAACCCCACTGGCTCTTATAGTATGGCGTAATACCCGGAGCTAATTCGTCAATTCTACCTCTGTTAATATTGATATTTGCACTGGCATTTAAACTAAAGTCTTTTTTATTGATGATCTCGCCGCCAATAGAGAATTCCACCCCACGGTTGCTGGTGCTTCCAACATTCTGATAAGTGGCCGTAAAACCGCTGATAGCAGAAACAGGAGTCAGCATCAACAGATCTTTAGTGGTGTTCTTGTACAATTCGATCGAACCAGAGAGTTTATTGTTGAACAAACCATAGTCAATCCCAATGTTACGGGTAATAGTAGTTTCCCACTTCAGGTCCGGATTGGCAATGGTTGAAGCCGGAGAGTAAGAAGACTGTTGCTGCTCATTGATAGAGTATCTGATCAGACCGTCAGAAGACCAGTTCATTTTCCATAAACTGGCACTGATACCGTCGTTACCTACTGTACCATAAGAAACACGTGCCTTTAAATTATAAAGCCAGTCTACATCTTTTAAGAATTTCTCATCAGATATTCTCCAGGCAAAAGCCGCAGCAGGAAAATATCCCCATCTGTGAGAAGGAGCAAATCTGGATGAACCATCCGCTCTGAAAGTAGCCGAAAGTATGTATTTACCGGCAAGCGTATAATTAGCTCTTCCGAAATAAGACAATAAACGGTTAGGAGTACCCGCAGACGACTTTAAGCTGTAGTTTACAGTAGTAGTGCTGGCCAGATACTGATCCATGATCGCGAAAGCTCTTTCTCTGGTGAATGATGATGGATATTTATTTCCAGAGATGCTGATACTGCTTGATGCTGAGTTGAGCATCTCCTGACCAGCCAATAAGTTTAAGGAGTGATTCTTTCCTAATCCCTGAACATCGTAACTCAAGGTATTGGCCCAGCGGGCATTCCATCCCTGAGAATTAGAAATAGATGCATTACCGCTGTAAGTTACATTTCCGGCAGCATCAAAATAGTTATTATATAATGCTCCCGACCAGCTGGTAGATTTATTCCAGTTAGTATTTAAACCCAGTTCAGATCTGGCAGTAAGTCCTTTAAGCACATTCCAGCTTAAAGCACTGTTAGCTCTTAATGATCTGTATCTGGTTTCAGGAATGTAATCTTTCATACGCGACACCGGGTTATACACATCTTGTAAAACCAGGTCGTATAAACCTAACTGCGTATTCTGAGTATCATCTAAGGTACCCAATACATCAGCAGTAGCAATTGGGCGGAACCAATAGGCTGATGACAGGTTAGAACCACGTCCATTAGTGGTCGATTCATCGCCCACCCGGTCTACATCAGTATATCGGGTATCTAAAGAGAAATCTAAGCTTTTAGCCACTTTCTGATCTAACTTGAAAGACGCATTGGTACGCTTATACCATGAATTTACTTTCATACCCTGCTCGTCTATATTATTTAAAGCGAACAAGATCTTTGTTTTATCAGTACCGGTGCTTAAGCTCAGGTTATGGTTCTTAGAAAAAGATTCGCCGTAAGCCTGCTTTGAATAATTAGCCGCCGAAACATTTTTATAATGATCTATACCCTCA
>JBJTNS010000221.1:0-3590 GCA_046074245.1 Chitinophagaceae bacterium
GTATTTACCACAATCTGAATTTGAATTAGACGCCAGACCGCATTTTGAAGTATTAGGAGAACGATACAAAAACAACGATCCGGAATCTGAGGAAGATATTTACATTCCGATTAAAAGGAAGTTATAGTATGGAACAAAAAAACAATCCTTTACACGGTATAACATTAGAGCAGATATTGAACTGGCTGGTCGAGCATAAGGGTTGGGATTACATGGCTGATCAGGTTAGGATCAATTGTTTTCTGAAGGATCCGACCATATCTTCCAGTCTGAAGTTTTTACGCAGAACTCCCTGGGCCAGAGAGCGAGTAGAAACGATTTTTATTTACGAAAAGCAAAAAGCTGAGCGTAAAAAACACTAGAGAAAAAGTCGGTTAAGCAAGTATAAAGCTATTAGTACCATAAAGGTAATATAGATAGCTTTTTGAGTTTTATCAGAGTATTTGCTGGTGTAATCTTTCAAATCTTTTCGGTAAGCGAAGAAAACGGCAATCAGGAAAACGATTAATAATATCTCAGTCATTATGCTTTAAGTAATTCTTTTGCATTTTCTCTTGCAATTTCAGTCGCCTGATTACCACTAAGCATATTAGCAAGTTCATCGATGCGTTCAGAATCATTGAGGTGTTTTAAATATGAAACAGTTGAATTTCCTTCTTCTTTTTTGCACACCATAAAGTGTTCATCGCCATAGCCAGCTACCTGAGGCAGGTGTGTAATAGCGATAACCTGGTGTTTAGCAGAAATTGATTTAAACATCTGACCGATGGTGTCGGCAACTCTACCAGAAACACCGGTATCAATCTCATCGAATATGAGCGTATTCAGTTGTTTATTGGATGCTTCTACAGAGCGGATACATAGAGCTAATCGACTTAATTCGCCACCAGAAGCTACTTTATTGAGAGGCTGAGGCGTCATTCCCAGATTGGCATTAAAACGAATTAGCAAATCGGTGCAACCATATTCATCCAGTGAATCTTTTTCTGTGAGGTCAAATTCAATTTTCGCATTCGGCATTTCCAGAGATTTCAGTCTGGATTCGAGTTCCGACTTAAGTTTAACAACCGCTTTTTGTCTATCCAGATGGAGTGACTTAGCATCAGATTTGAGCAGATTAATCAGTGCTTCCACCTCCGATTGCAATTGTTCTATATCACGGTCTATATTACCAATATTAATCAGTTGATCGGCTATTTGCTCACTTACCTTTAAAAGTTCAGCGTACTCACTCACATTATGCTTGCGTTTCAGGTGCTGAATAGCATTTAAACGTTCGTTCAGTTGCTCCATTCTGTTATCATCCGCCTGAACAGAGTCTTTCAGTTCATTAGCATCGTTTGCAATATCTTTTAGTTCGATAATGGCAGAGTTAATTCTGGTGCTTAATTCGCGTGATTTATCACTGACATTTTCAATTGTTCTGATTTTGTTTCTGATCTGGGTTAGCACATCAGCTATGGCATTTTCAGAATCTGTAATAGCACTCGTTATCCAGTCGGCAACCTGAGTGATTTGTTCGGCATTGCCAAGAATATTGAGTTCCGCTTCTATACTTGACTCCTCGTTGTCTTGCAGAGCCAGCACTTCAAACTCATTAATGAGAAATTCCAGGTAGTCTTTTTCTTTCAGAAGTTTATCCTGTTCTGCTTTCAGATTAGTCAACTTAGTTTCCTTTTCCTTCAGACTTTTGAATTGCTTTTTATAAGTACCAAGTTTAGAAAAAATTCCGGCGAAGTTATCAATCAGATTAAACTGAAAAACACGGTCGTTGAGATGCGTATTTTCGTGTTGAGAATGAATACTGATTAATTTCTCTCCAAGCGTTTTCAACTGGTTCAGATTAACAGGAGTATCATTAATAAATGTACGCGACTTCCCATTGCTATTAATTTCACGACGAATAATGGTTGTCTCTTCGAAATCGATATCATTATCAGAAAAGAAAGCGCCAAACTGATCGTGATTGAGGGCAAATTCACCTTCTACCACTGTTTTTTCAGACCATTCGCTTTGTGTTTTAATATCTGCTCTGGAGCCCAGAATAAGGTTAAGAGCATCAAGAATTATTGATTTACCTGCCCCTGTTTCACCAGTAATGATGTTCATTCCTTTAGAGGGCTGGAAAATTACCTCTTTAATGATAGCAAAATTATTGATACTTAATTTCAGCAGCATTAATAACTCAGAATTTTAGACAAGTTCCAGAGAACAGGATTGATGGATTTACGGTTACTAATTGCATCTGCATAAGAAGTGATTTTAACTTCCTGATTCACGACACCAACACAAACATTGGTATTTCCGGCCAGTAGTTGTTCGACAGCCGCATTCCCTAAAGTAGATGCTAAAATACGGTCGTTAGCACTTGGCTTACCACCTCTTTGAATATGACCGAGAACAGAAACACGGATATCAAACTGAGAAAACCTGGATTTAAATTTTTCGGCTATTTCGAAAGCATGTCCATTGGTTTCACCCTCTGCTACCACGATGATAGAAAATGCTTTTTTTCGTTTTGATTCATCTTCAAAACTGGCAATTAAATCATCATAATCGTTCATAATTTCAGGGAGTAATATTGCTTCTGCCCCACCAGCCAGACCGCTATTAAGGGCGATAAAACCACTATCTCTTCCCATTACTTCAATAAAGAAGATACGGTTATGAGAATCTGCGGTATCCCTGATTCTGTCGATTGCATCCAGGGCTGTATTTACAGCTGTATCGTAACCAATTGTAAAATCGGTACCATAAAGATCGTTATCAATAGTACCAGGAGCGCCAACACTAGGAATTTTGTATTCATTGTAGAATACACCGGCACCTGTGTATGTTCCATTTCCTCCGATGCATACTATCCCTTCAACCCCATTTGACACCAGGTTATCATAGGCTTTTTTACGACCTTCAGGCGTCATAAACTCTTTACTTCTGGCAGATTTAAGAATGGTACCACCATATTGGATAATATTACCAACTTCATTGACGTTCAGCAGAGACATTTCATTTTCAATCATACCCTGATAGCCACGTCTGATACCGACTACTTCCACATTGTGAAAAGCAGCAGAACGAACTACTGCTCTGATGCAGGCATTCATGCCCGGAGCATCACCACCTGAAGTCATTACACCTATTCTCTTCATCTGATACAAATGTAAAAAAAAAGCCGACATTTCTGTCGGCCTTTCAAGATTATTTATTCACTTATTTCAATGAGAATTTAGAACTTCCGATTTTAAATCCTTCAGCAAAAATCTCTACAGTGTACTCCCCTTTTGCATATGTACCTTGTTTTTTACAGTATACCACATCATCAAGTTTTTCGTTTTTGTAATCCACTGTTTTTTTCTCAGTATACAGAGTTTCAGTACCATCCACTTTAGTAGTTTGCATTTTACCAGTGATAGGAGCACCGTCAGGACCAATGATTTTAACAAAGATATCTTTATCACCTGCATCGGCTACCACGTTCTGGTCGAGACTAAATTTCACTTTAATTGCTTCCACTTTAGAGGCCTTATCGGGAGTGACTTCTTTTTTGCCAAATAGTTTTCTTTCTCTCACACCTGCTACAACAATTCCAC
>JBJTNS010000222.1:0-4755 GCA_046074245.1 Chitinophagaceae bacterium
GCAGGCTGCACAAACGATAGAACTCATTAAAATAAAAACTGGTGAGGTGAAGAAGGAAACAAGTTCTGATAAATACAGTTATTCTGAAACAAGTGATCATTTTTACATGTTGATTGTTCCGAAAACAACGGATATGACAGCGCTTAAATTAAGCTTTCTCAATTACAACAAATCCTTTTATGCAGAAGAGGGCCTTAGAGTTACGACTTCACTTCTCGGAGATCAGTTTCAGATTCTAATAGTGAATAACTTTAAGTCGCTCGACAAAGGCAAAGCATATATCAAAGACATGTCTTCTAATGCTAAGTTTTTTACAGATGCCAAAATAGAAGATTCAACGAAGCAATATTTGATCAGTAAAGAAAATTTCGGCATATTGATTACAGATAAAGTTCTCGAAGATTATACCAGTTTCTTTAAATCTAAATACAACTACTAAATCCACAACCGATGAGCAAGAAAACTACAGACAATACCAATCTTGTCAAAAAATTCTGGAAAATATTTGCCTATACACTTCTGTTCATTCCGGTGTTTTTTATTTTGGTAAACTTTGGGATTCTGGGGTCAATGCCAGATATAGAGGAACTCGAAAATCCGAGAAGTGCCCTGGCCAGCGAGCTGTATAGCGAAGACGGTGTAATGCTGGGACAGTATTTTATCCAGAAAAGGTCGTATTTAGATTATAACGATATTCCAAAAGAGATGTTTGATGCGCTTATTTCTACAGAAGACGAGCGTTTTTACGAGCATTCAGGTATAGATGCTAAAAGATTGGTTGGTGCAGTAGTGAGACTCGGAGCATCGGGTGGAGCCAGTACTATCACGCAACAATTAGCTAAAAACTTATTTCACTACGACAATGGCATTCGTCCGAATGTTTTTATCCGTCTTACCCAGAAATTGAAAGAGTGGGTGATTGCATTGAGACTGGAGCGCAGATATACCAAAGAAGAAATTGCTACTATGTATCTTAATACGGTTCAGTTTTCTGGCAATTCATACGGTATTAAGTCGGCCGCTAAAGAATTTTTCAATAAAGAGCCCATAGATTTAAAAGTTGAAGAATGTGCAGTAATGGTTGGGATGCTCAAAGCGATTACGATATTTAATCCGAAGCGCAATCCTAATAATTCTCTGCAGAGAAGAAATGTTGTAATTGGTCAGATGATCAGAAACTACGACAATTTAAAAGTAAAAACGCTGAGCAAAGAAGATTTAGAGAACTTAAAAAATACACCGATAACACTTAATTACCAGTACGAAGACCATAATAACGGTCCGGCAGTATATTTCAGAGAATGGCTTAAAAAAGATTTAGTAAAATGGTGTAAGGAGCATAAAAAACCGAATGGCGAAAACTACAATCTTTACAAAGACGGTTTAAAAATTTACACAACGATTAATTCACGTTTGCAGACCTATGCTGAAGAAGCAGTTCAATCGCATCTGACAGAGCTACAGGGTCAGTTCGATAAAAGCTGGGGCAATAAAGAACCATGGAGAGATGAGAACTGGAAGGTGCTGCCAAATTACCCAGTACAGGAATTAAAGAAAACGCCAAGATATGCGGCATTAAAAGAGATGTATGGCAAAGACACAGCCAGCATTATGAAGGTATGTCGTACAAAAACAAAAATGACAGTTTTTACCTGGAAGGGTGATGCCGACACTTTAATGAGTCCTCTTGATTCGGTGAAATACATGAAGCGTTTTCTGCATACCGGATTTATTGCGATACAGCCAACCACTGGCCAGGTAAAAGCCTGGGTTGGCGGAATCAATCACCATTATTTCCAGTACGATCATGTTAACAGAAGTGCTGGCAGACAGGTTGGTTCAACCTTTAAACCATTTGTTTATGCATTAGCTATAGATAATAAATTATCTCCATGTATTCAGTTTCCTAATACACCTCCACCATATCCTAACTGGCGTGTAGGAAACAGCGATGGTTCATATGGCGGAACAATGAACATGTATCGCGGACTGGCAACATCCACCAACTGTATTGTTGCTCAGATTATGTATGCAATGGGTGAACATGCACCCAAGAATGTGATAGATTTTGTCAGAAAGATGGGCATTGATTCGGCAAAGATGGATCCATATCCTTCAATATGTTTAGGTGTTACAGACATTTCTCCATTTGATATGGCCGGAGCATTTTCAACCTTTGCCAATAAAGGTTACTGGATTGAACCTAGTTATTTAACAAGGATAGAAGACAAGAACGGGAATATTCTGGCAGAGTTTGCGCCAACAAACATCAAGCAGATAATGACTGAAGAAAAGGCCTATGTGATGTGTCAGCTTCTTGAAGGTGTTGTCAATCACGGAACAGGATCCAGACTTAGAGGAAAATATGGCGTTACTGGTTGGGTAGGAGGAAAGACCGGAACAACGCAAAGCAATAGTGATGGCTGGTTTATGGGTGTAACAAAAGATCTGGTATGTGCTACCTGGGTTGGTTGTGATAGTCGTAAAGTAAGATTCAGAAGCACTGCTTATGGACAGGGAGCTCATTCGGCCCTGCCAATATTTGCTAAATTTATAAATAAGGCTAAGGCAGATCCTAAGTTAGATATTAAGCTTCAGCCAATAGACCGGCCACAGCAGGAATTGAGCATTGAGTTCAATTGCGGGGAGTATGTAGGCGATGAGGGAGTAGACGAATTCGGCAGTCCTGATGAAGGTCTTGATCTGGGTATTTAACCCAAAAAAATCTCGCGATAAATAGCAGCAGCAACATCAATTTTATATTGTTTAAGTATGAAATTAGCATCATTAAATGTTAATGTATGATAGTAATTTCTATACTTTAAAGTAATTCTATAGTAAATTCCGAAGAACAGATTGTTAATCTAAAGGCTTGTTTTTTGTCTCAGAAAAATTCTATCAAATGAGACAAAGAATAACTACTACAATTATGGGACTTTTTGCCTTGCTCTGCTTCACAAAAGCAGATGCGCAAATCGTTCAGTTGCAGGATTACTCTAACAAGTATTCTGCACCCATCGGGACTTTCCAGGGAATTAATTTCAGGGAAAGCGGATTCTCCGGGATGTTTATGATCCCAGGTACTAATGGCAAAGAATTCTGGATCGTGTCAGACAGAGGTGTCAACATCGATGCAGCTAATGCCAATCCTTCTACTTGTCGTCCGACTTACGACAAGATTTACAGTTTCCCTAACTATGCTCCTAAAATTCACAGAGTACGTGTTATGGGAGATTCGGTTCAGATTTTACAAACTATTACTATAAAACGTCCGAATGGAACAGGTGCAACAGGTTTAATCAATCCAACAGGATTTGGTAGTACTGCCGCTGAAGTGCCTTCTATTGATACAGTGTTAAATTGTGCTAATTTTTCTTCTAAAACCGTTGCCAAAGATATCTGGGGTATTGATGCTGAAGGTTTAGTGGTTGATAAAAATGGCAATTTCTGGATATGCGAAGAAGGTGGTCCTACCATCTGGGTATTAAATCCACAAGGTGTGGTAATCAAAAGATTCACGCCTTACGCCAACTTAGTAGGCGCTCAGGTTCAGGATATCATGATAGACTCTTGTTTTAAATACAGAAAAAACAACAGAGGTTTCGAAGGTATCTCTATCACACCAAATGGTAAAGTCTATGCAATCATCCAGAGTCCAATTCTGTATCCAACAAAAACTATTGGTGAAGGAACACGAGTTCACAGAATTCTGGAAATAGATCCTGTAACCAATGCCACTAAAATGTATGTATACCTGAATGATGGTATCATAGGTGCATCAGGGTCTAACCAGATTCGTTTAAGAGACTGGAAAATAGGTGATATGGCTGCTATCAATGACAGTACTTTCCTGGTTCTGGAAGCTGCTCTGAGAGGCACCTCCGATATTAAGAGAATGTATACCATCAATATCAATGGTGCTACAGCTGTAACGTCTGGATTATATAATTCAAAAACAGTAGAAGCTTTGGTTGATTCTACAGGTTTAGCAGCTGAAGGTATTAAGCCAGTGAAAAAAACACTGATGATGGATTTTCTTCAGCTTGGATGGAATGCAGGATTAGAGAAAATTGAAGGTATTGCTATTGTTAATGACAGTACTATAGCGGTTTGTAACGATAACGATTATGGACAGATGTCATTGCTCGAAAACGGATTAGCTACAGCTACATCATACACAGGACATGTTGTGGTTTATGGTTTAAAAGGAAACAATAAACTCAAAAACTTTGTGCCAACTAAATTTAATATGGTAGCAGGTTTAACCGGACCATCTTCTTCGCAAACGCCATACCTGGTGCCAGTTGCTAAAGACGTGAAGTTTACATCTATTATCACAGCAGGTGAATCTGTTAAGAATTATAAAATGAGTGGTTTGGGTGATGGTATTGGTGCATATGATAACAATAATGGAACCTTTACCTTGTTATTAAACCATGAAATGGGCAATACTCTAGGCGGTATTCGTGCACATGGCGCAAAAGGTGCCTATGTGTCAAAATGGATCATCAACAAATCTGATTTATCAGTAGTTAGTGGTTCTGATTTAATTAAGAACGTTTATTTATGGAATGGTACAGCTTACACAAAGTACGATTCATTAAATACTACAGCAATGGCCGCATTTAGTCGCTTTTGTTCTGCCGATTTACCAGCTGTTTCAGCGTTCTACAATGCTGCAACTGGTTTAGGTACTCAAGAAAGAATATTCATGAACGGTGAGGAAACAGGTTCAGAAGGCAGAGGTTTTGCTCA
>JBJTNS010000223.1:0-16150 GCA_046074245.1 Chitinophagaceae bacterium
AACAAAAATAGTTTACCCTGTAAGGATAAACTATTTTCTAGAATGAAGTAATAATTTATTTAAAGTTCGGTGCTACAATGAGCTCTTTGCCACCTGCACTGTAATCGTAGAAACCTCTGCCAGATTTAACACCCAGGTCGCCAGCCGTTACCATATTAATCAACAATGGTGATGCTGCATATTTAGGATTGCCTAAGCCTTCGTGTAAAACATTCATGATGGCCAAACATACATCTAGTCCGATAAAATCGGCCAGTTGTAATGGTCCCATAGGATGAGCCATTCCCAGCTTCATTACTGTGTCTATTTCTTCAACTCCAGCAACGCCTTCATTTAATGTGATGATGGCTTCGTTGATCATTGGCATTAGAATACGATTGGCAACAAAACCAGGATAATCATTCACCAGAGTAGGAACTTTACCGATTTTTTTACTCAGTCCCATAATGCTTTCGGTTACTGCTTTATCGGTTTTGTATCCATTGATAACCTCTACCAGTTTCATAACCGGCACTGGATTCATAAAGTGCATGCCTATTACTTTCTCCGGACGTTTGGTAACGGCCGCTATTTTAGTCAAACTAATAGAAGATGTATTGGATGATAAAATGCAATGTGCCGGCGCTGCTGCATCAATGTCTCTGAAAATCTGAAGCTTTATGCTTACGTTTTCTGTTGCCGCTTCAATTACCAGATCAGCTTCTGAAACACCCTTTGATAATTCAGTGGTGGTGGTGATATTGGCCAGAGTGGCAAGTTTTTGCTCTTCTGTGATAACTTGTTTTGTTACCTGACGGTCGAGGTTAGATCCTATTTTCTGAATGGCTTTCTCTAAAGCCTGTTCGTTGATATCAATTAACTTGACGCTGTAACCGTTAAGTGCAAATACGTGGGCAATGCCATTTCCCATGGTGCCGCAACCTATAACTGAAATGTTTTTCATTGTAGAATTCTGTTTGAATTTGGTGTGGCAATATTACTAATTATTCATTGCTTAATAAAATGATATTTCTTGTCTGTTTTTCCTGCTCGAGTTTACTTATGTTTGTGTAATGTTTTATGCTGTTTTACTCAATTTAACTCTTGCATCTCAGGTAATGCCTGCAGACTCAGTAATGAAACGGGTGGTTATTGGTGAAAACGAGTTTTTTAAGGTGGTTCTCCATCAGAATAATGATAGTATTGATCTGCGACTAACCAATATTACCCAGGATACGCTTCGTTTTTACCTTGGGTTTTTTGCCTACGATAGTTTAGGATATGATGTTAGAATGGATTATAATGTTCTGATGCATACAAGGCCTTTAGGGGGAAAGTTTGCAACACCTACACTCCCCATTTTGCCCGGTGAAACGATTCTTAAAAAACACAAGATTGCACCTAAGTTATACGAACATATTAGTTTTTACAGGCGCTACGACTGGTTTATAGGGACCTATTCACGCAAAGACTCCATGTATCAGTTTCTTCTGCTCAGTAATTAAACCTCTGTCTTTAAAGCCCTTTTGTAGACTTCCAGGCATAGCTCTCTGGCCTTGGTGTGTTCTACTATCTCTTTTGGATATTTAGATGTGCCATATTCGGGGATCCAGCGTTTGATATACTCCAGTTTCGGGTCGAATTTTTCTGTTTGTAAATACGGGTTAAATATCCTGAAATAGGGAGCAGCATCTACGCCTGAACCTGCCGCCCACTGCCAGCCTCCATTGTTTGAGGCCAGTTCGAAATCTAATAACTTCTCTGCAAAATATATCTCTCCCCAGCGCCAGTCAATCAATAAATGTTTACACAAAAAACTGGCTACAATCATTCTGACTCTGTTGTGCATAAACCCGGTGGTATTCAACTCTCGCATGCCTGCATCAACAATTGGATAGCCTGTTTTACCTTCACACCAGGCTTTAAAATGCGTTTCATTGTTTTGCCATTCTATCTTGTCGTAAGCGGGCTTGAAAGCACCTTCCATAGCATGTGGGAAGTTTGCCATTATCTGTATATAGAAGTCGCGCCATATTAATTCATTCAGATATTTTTCGTTAATCTGAAGGGCTTTACTTACTTTTTCTCTGATAGAAATTGTTCCAAATCTGAAATGTAAACTTAATCTGCTTGTGCCATTTATCGCTGGTATGTCTCTGTTGAGATGGTAATTGCTAATGATGCTCCTTGAACTCTGAGATGCAGGGAAGGTAAAGCTGATGTTTTCAAACCCCATCTCTTCAAGTGCGGGTATTTCTGAGGCTTCGAATTTTAAAAAGTTCTTAAAATATTTGTCATTAGGGTAAGCTTTATAGTAAAATGGGTCTAATAAGGCTTTCCATTTTTTTGAATAGGGGGTGTAAACGGTATAAGGTTTTCCGTCGTCTTTAAGTACTTCGTTGTGCTCAAAAATAACATGGTCTTTATAATCCAGCAAGGCAATCTGCTTTTCAGAGAGGATTTCTCTGATCTTGCTGTCACGTAATATGGCATAAGGCTCGTAGTCGCGGTTAGTAAACACTGCCGAAACAGGATGCTGCTCCAGCAGGTTTTTCCATACGCTTTCGGTGTCTCCGTAATAAACTTGTAAATCACTTCCCCAGCTCTGAAGTTCCTCCCTAAGTGCTTTCAGGGTCTGATGGATAAAGACCACCCTTAAGTCGCGCTTAGGTAATTTGTCTAAAATTGCTTTGTCAAATATGAAGACACACAATGTTTTCTTCCCTGATTTCAAAGCGTGATATAGCGCTGCATTGTCCTGTAGTCGGAGGTCGCGCCTGAACCAATGTATAACGATACTTTCTCTCATGGAATTAGATGGGCAATGGCTTCGCTGGCACTGGTATATCTGAATTTGAATCCGGAGTATAATAAACGATATGGGGCAATGTTCTGACTGGTCAGCAGGAGTTTGTGACGCTCTTTCCCAAAGATAATCTTAAGTGCCCATACCGGTATATTGGGTAACCATAACGGACGGTGCAACTGTCTCGCTACAAATTTTGTAATATTTTCCATGCTTTCAGGATTGGGTGCAGTGCCGTTAAAAACACCACTCAGGCGATTTTCAAGAATATGAATAAATGCGTCACACAGATCATCAATGTGGATCCAGCTGACCTGCTGTTTGCCAGAACCCGGAATGGCACCAGCAAATGCTGAAATGCTTTTCTTTATTGGCTGCAAAAAACCGCCGTTCTCGGCCATGACGATGCCAATTCTGACAATTGATACAATGTCTGAAACTTCTTTCATGTGCTCGGCAGTATTCTCCCATTTTTGAACCAGTTCAGAGATGAAACCTTCGCCATGTGTTGAAGCTTCATTTAATCCGTTTAAACAAACGTTCTCGTAGTATCCGGAAGCAGATGCTGTAATAAATACAGGGAGTTTTACATTTTGCTTTTTGAAGTGCTTTAATAAAAGGTTTATAGGTTTTAAGCGACTTTCAAGGAGGTATGACTTCCTTTCTTCAGTAAAGTTTTTATCAAAAATACCAGCACCACATAAGTTAATACAACAATCAAACACACTCAGGTCGATGTCTGGAAAAATGTCATTATCTGGCTGCCAATAATATCTGTCTTTCAGCTCTTTAGCTTCAGGACGTGTTGAAAGAAAAACAATATTATAGTTTTTTTGTTTAAGTTTTTTGACTAACTTTGAACCAACTAAACCAGTACCGCCAGCAATTAAGACATTGTTCATGTACAGCAAACAAAATTAATACAAAATAGTTTTAGTAATCACTAATAACAAAATGAAAAAAGGAAAGAAGGATTTTAGAAACAAGTTGTTCATTAAAGACCTGGAGAATATCACAGGTATTAAGGCTCACACAATCAGAATCTGGGAGCAGAGATATCATATTTTCACACCCCATAGAACCGATACAGGTATCAGATATTATGACGAAGACCAGTTGCGTCTGATCCTTAATATTTCTATTCTCAATAATAACGGATTTAAAATTTCAAAAATTGCTGAGATGAGCCTGGAAGAAATCCGGGAAAAATGTCAGCAGTTGTCTGAGAATAAATCGAAGTACGACGGACAAATTCAGGCGCTTATTTCGACAATGATGCTTTTTGATGAAAAAGAATTTAACAAGATTCTTTCTATCAATATTTTAAAGCTTGGTCTGGAAGATACAATGATGCAGATTGTGTTTCCTTTTATGGAGCAGATCGGTTTACTCTGGCTTTCAGGATCTATTCACCCTGCTCACGAGCATTTTATTTCTAACCTGATTCGTCAGCGTTTATTCGTTGCCATAGATAATCTCTCTGTCAGACCTAATTCAGATTCTAAAAAGTTTCTGGTCTTTGTTCCTACAGGAGAGTCGCACGACTTGTCTATACTTTTCGCTAATTACGTTCTACGCTCCCGCGGTCATGAAGTGATTTACCTTGGTTCGCAAACGCCGTTCGAAGACTTGTACAAGATCTTTGATATCCGAAAGCCAGACTTTATTTTTAGTATCATTACTTCTCTCAACAGCAATGTGAGTTTGCAAACTTTTATCAGTAATCTCGGAAAGCACTGGAAAGAAACCCAAATCCTTCTCAGCGGTGCTCAGGTGATCAATAAAAAAGAACTCAAATTGCCCGATAATATCAAGATTCTTAACAGTCCTGATGAGTTGTTGAACTTCCTTACCGATATTAAAGAGAACCTTAAATATAAGAACTCTATCAAGAGTTTCTCGCAAAAACAACCAATTAACAACGGTTTCTGATGTCTCTGCTTCGTGTCTCCAATCTGACTATCTCTTCGGCTCAATTAAGTTTGGTGAAAGGGATTAGCTTTGAGATACAGAAAGGTGAGATTCTGGCAGTGGTGGGGGAGTCTGGATCGGGCAAATCTCTAACCTGTCTGTCTTTTCTCAATCTTTTACCTGCCTCTCTGAAATGTTCTGGTAATATTACTTTTTTTAATCAGGATGGCAACGAACTTGAATTACTCAACCTGTCATCTAAAGAACGCTCAGCGCTTGCTCTTAAAAAAATAAGTTATGTGTTTCAGGAACCTCTGTCTGCCTTAAATCCGGTTCAAAGATGTGGCAAGCAAATTCTTGAAAATATTCAATTGTGTGGCATAAAGGGCGAATCAAAACAAACAGCAAAAGCCAGAGAATTGCTTGAAATGGTTGAACTGAATGATTTTGAAAAAGTCATGCAGGCATATCCATTCGAATTATCTGGCGGACAGCGTCAGAGAGTAATGATTGCCATGGCTCTGGCTGGCAATCCTGATTTGATAGTGGCTGATGAGCCCACAACTGCTCTGGATGTTTTATTGCAGGAGGAAATTCTGGGCCTCATCAAAAAACTATGCAAACAATATGGAAAGAGTGTCTTGTTAGTGTCGCACGATTTAGATGCGGTTCGCCAGTTTTCTGACAGGATAATGGTGATGTACAAAGGCGAAATTGTTGAATCTGGTTCAGTCTCAGATATTATTGATAATCCTCAGCAACTTTATACCAAAGCCCTGCTCGCCTGCAAACCACGCCCTGATAAAAAAGGATTTGCTCTGAAAACTATCGCTGATTATAATGATGATTCTATCACCGATATTGCTTTGCCTGAATTACCAGCTAACGACGAACAAATTCTGAAAGTACATCTTCTTCACAAAGAATTTCATAAAGATCAAAAGACTTTCAGAGCGCTGAAAGGTATAAGTTTTAATATGAATCGCGGTCAGAGTATCGGTTTAATCGGTGAATCTGGCTCTGGCAAAAGTACCATCTCTAAAATTCTGGTAGATCTGGAGAAAGCCAGTGGTGGTGAGGTAGAATTTAACTTTGACAATTCTTTACCACTCTCTTCTAATGTGCAGATGATTTTTCAGGATCCATTCTCTGCTTTAAATCCCAGTCTTAAAATCGGAACTGCAATTAGTGAGGTAATCGCCCACCATCAACCTGAACTCTCAAATTCGCAAATTCAAAGTTTAATTGACGAACTCCTTTTGAAAGTCGGATTACAAGCGACAGATAAAAATAAATATCCTTCTGATTTTAGTGGTGGTCAGCGTCAGCGTATCTGCATTGCCCGCGCTTTGGCAGCCAAACCTAAGTTACTGATATGCGATGAGTCTACCTCTGCCCTCGATTTATCAGTACAGGCACAGATTCTGAATCTTATGAAAGAACTTCAGATCAGCGAACAATTAAGCATACTGATGATTACGCATAGTATGGCTGTTGCGGCCTGGTTTTGCTCCTACCTGATTGTGCTAAAAGATGGGTACATCGTAGAGCAGGGTAAAACATCTTTACTAATCAATCAGCCATCTGCCGATTATACTAAGGCAATGGTAGCGCATATCTAAAACAATAAGTCTCTGATGACATGGTAGTCCCATGTGCCTCCGTAAAAACAATCATCATAATTGTAAAGCAATTTCAAATTAAGAAAGGATAATGCTAGAAGTATTATTGCTATTGTATAAGTAGATTTTTTGCCCTTGTCAACAAACTGATTGATAAAAGCTGCTAAGCCTATGGCTAAAAAAGGATAATATTCAATAAATGCTCTTCCACCATAAGCGCAGCCAAATGGCCAGCACCACCAGGAAGCGTTCAGATAAGTAATAAGCGCAAAGCTAATCAGAATAATAATGCTGTTAATACGGGTAAGAGGCTTCCAGATTAAACCAGCAAAAGCTAAAAGGAATACCGGGGCATATGTCAGAAAACCATTACAGGCCGCCAGCAATACTTCTGCAATAAATGGTCGGTTCCAGTAAATAAATCCTTCGTTCTGGTAAGAATACATCAACCATTGTCCTGTTAACGAATGCCAGTAGAATAACTGAGGAATCAGAAATAATAAGCCTGCCAGTAAGCCAATATACAGTTGACGGATTTTTATAAATTGCCTGATGCTGTAGGCATTCAAATCAAAATGTATGAACAATAATGTTACAACTGCAACAATATTGGTAGGTCGTATCAGCACCAGTAACACTGCTGCCGGTACAACGATTATTAACATATTTCTGCTGTTTTTCTGAATCAGTAAGAGACTGCCACAAATAAGAAAGAATGAGTAAACATGTGATAATCCCGGATGTTCTATGCCGTAATAATACAAATTGGTGGCGGCGAGTAATGCAAGGCAGGTAAATAAAGATGGGAGTTTCCCAAAATAGTCGAGCAAGAAATAATACAGACAAAATAAAGCCAGTAATAAATAAAAAACCCCTGAGAACAATAGGCTGTTTACGTAAACCTGCGAAAAGCCATTGGCTTCTTCACCAGTGATAGAGGCATAAAGGTGAGCGGCTGCGAAAAAGGGTAGTTGCAGATAGCTGATACCGCTGGTGTATTTGGTGAAAATGGCGTTTTTACTGGTGTCTGTGCTGAAGCCTCTGCCAGTAAGGGTGTCTATTCCAGATGGCAGTTTTTTAACATCCCATTGATAAATGAAGGTTGCTGGCAGATACACATAATACCCTGATGCATCTGCCCACATCGTGCTTTTATAGGTGAAAATCTTGTACTTGGAATTCATGTTCAGCGACAAAAACATGCCAGCTGCATATAATAACAGGAAAAGGAGTACGTTTTTTTTCACTAGTCTGATAGAATTAAGGTGTAAGCAAATGTAGGACTATTTGGTTTTTTATCAAATAGAACATGTTGGTGATAAATTAAGGCAAGAGGTGGCGATTATCTGATATCTACCCTTAACTTTGCAAAGCAATGACCAAGAAAAAGAATAGTACTTTGCTGCTTGAACAAGAGATACTTCGTGTTCTAAGCGATCAGCAGGGTAAAATCCTCAACCACAAACAAATTTATTCCAAACTTGAACTGGAAGAGTTGCCAAAACGTGCAGAGGATATCCTACCTGTTCTTAACCATCTTTGCGAAACAGGTGCCCTTGGCAAAAAGGAAACGTATAAGTTCTACCGACTCATGCCAAAGAAAACTGTACAGGGAGTAATTGATATTACAAGAAATGGCAGAGTGTTTCTAAAAACGGAAGAGTTTGAAGATGATTTAATGGTAGGCTTTTCTGCCATCAGACTTTTACCCTTTGATGTTGTAGAGGCTACTCTGTTCAGACAGGGAAAGAAAACACCGAAAGCAGATATTGTTCAGTTGATTGCTCATTCGGATCGTCAGTTTACCGGAGTGCTCGAATTGCGTGGTCACCATTGGTACATTCAACCCGATAATCAGCGTTTTCAGGAATTGTTTACCATTCAGCACCATGAGGCATTTAAGCATGGTAAAAAAGTGGTGTTCAAAATTAAAGAGTTCAGAAAAGACAGTCGTCTTCCTTCAGCAACATTAGTAGAAGTGCTTGGAAAGCCTGGTGATCATCATACTGAAATGCACGCTATTTTAGCTGAATTTGGTTTGCCAGAAGCTTTTGATGCAGAGGTTCAGGAAGCTTCAGACAATATCTCTGAGGTAATCAGCAACAGCGATTTAAAGGGAAGAGAGGATTACCGTAAAGTGCTAACTTTTACCATCGACCCTGATACTGCAAAGGATTTTGATGATGCCATCTCGTATCAGCACCTGCCAAACGGGAATTTTGAAGTAGGTGTGCACATTGCCGACGTTAGTCACTATGTTAAACCTGGGTCTGTGCTTGATAATGAAGCCTACAAGCGCGCTACCTCTGTATATTTAGTAGATAGGGTAGTGCCAATGCTCCCGTTTAAATTGTCTGATGTGGTATGCTCTCTGGTGCCTCATCAGGACAGACTCACCTGTGCTGTGGTTTTTGAAATTACTGAGGATTTTAAAATTGTCAATAAACGTTTTATTAAATCTGTCATACATTCTGATAAGCGTTTCTCTTACGAAGAAGCTCAGGAAATATTGAATGAAGGAAAAGGAATCTTTCATGATGAACTCAAACATTTAAACAGGTTTGCCAAATATTTAAGCGCTAAACGATTTGAAAAAGGGGCAATGAGTTTTGAATCTACAGAATATAAATTTGTTCTGGATGAGCAATTCAGGCCCATCTCTATGAAGGTGAAACTTCGACAGGATACCAACAAGTTAATTGAAGAATTAATGTTGCTCGCTAACCGCACTGTTGCCGAACATATTTATCTCGGTAAACCCCGTAAACCTTTTATATACAGAACCCACGACGAGCCAAGCGATCTCAGACTGCAGGAACTAAAAAGATTCCTGGGAAAATTTGGTTACCATCTGGAGATTGATAATGAAAATGTATTCAGAACTTCTATTAACGAAATTTCTAAACAGGTGGAAGGTAAACCAGAACAGGATCTGATCCGCAATATGTCCATCAGAAGTATGGCAAAAGCGGTATACACGCCAAATAAGCCAAGTCATTTCGGCCTGGCATTCCAGCATTATTCGCATTTTACTTCTCCAATTCGCCGATACCCCGATATCATTGCACACAGATTGCTTTTTGGCTATCAGGATGGACATACCATGGAACAAATTTGTCAGTGGAATATCGAAAAATTAGATGCAGCTTGCAAACAATCTTCGAAAATGGAGGTTATAGCATCAGAGGCTGAGAGAGCTTCGATCAAATACAAGCAGGCCGAATGGATGGAATCGCAGATTGGAAAAGTATTTCCAGGTGTTATCAGCGGTTTGACAGATTTCGGAATGTTTGTAGAAATAAAAGAGTATAAATGCGAAGGGATGATACGACTAAATAGAATTGAAGGCGACCATTATGAATACGATTCTTACCTGATGGCTGTGATCGGTAGTAAATATTACCGACAGTTTAAAATGGGTGATGAAGTGCAGGTTTTGGTTGCCAATGCCAATAAAATCAGCCGTATGATCGATCTCGAACTGATACTTGATTCAAATACTACCAAAAAACCACATGACAGAAAACGTCGTAACTTCAGATAATTTCGAACACTACCTGGTGTCGCACCCCTTTGCCGGTAAACCAGAAAACCTTTACAATGCGATGAATTATATCATGCAGCTTGGAGGAAAAAGAATGCGTCCCAAATTTTTATTGCTAGCCTACAAGGCATGCGGCGGAAATAATGATGAACAGGCATTGAAACTGGCCTTGTCTATCGAGACTTTTCATAACTTTAGTCTGGTTCACGACGATATTATGGACAATGCACCTATCAGACGAGGAAAGAAAACTGTGCATGAAGAATGGAACATGCCTACCGCTATTCTGGCTGGAGATAACCTCTTGCTGCAGTGCTACAGATTAATTCTGGAAACGGAATTTGATAGCAGACTTGATTTGTTGAAAGAGTTTACCGCTATGTCTGCCCTGGTGTGTGATGGACAGCAGATGGATATGAACCTGCCAAATTATGAAACCATTTCAGAAGCTGATTATCTTAAAATGATAGAATTAAAAACAGCTGTATTGCCGGCATGCGCACTCAAAATGGGCGCTATGGCTGCAGGCGCTTCAGAAACAATCGCTCAGCAATATTATGAATTCGGATTGAATATTGGAATGGCTTTTCAGCTTCAGGATGATTTTCTGGATGCCTTCGGTGCCGAATCAGAAATAGGAAAACAAGAGGCTGGTGATATTATTGAAAATAAAAGAACCATTCTCTACCTGCACGCAGAATCTACTTTGCCTTCTGAGGCTTGCTCTGAACTGAAAGAATGGATGAGCTACTCCCCTGAATCTACTCAAAATAAAATTGAACGGGTAAGACAACTCTTTCAGGAAGCAGGAAGCGATACTTACCTGGCTGAAATGAAAGCAGGATACGAACATAACGCTTTACAGATTCTCAATAATGTGTGCACTGATTCTGTTTATAAGCAGCAATTTATGCTCTTGTTTGATTTTTTAAAAGCCAGAAATAGCTAGGATTTATCTGGCTTCGGACCTCTGTTTTGGGGAGGTCTGTTGCCCTTTGGCTTAAATTTATTGAACGGTTTCTTAAAGTTTTTCCCTTCTGGTCTAGGCGCTCTTTTTTTAGGTTCATAATCCGGACCCTTGCCAAGAAAGTCGGGTAAAGGATATTTCTTTATCTCGTATCCAATCAGATCTTCTATCTTTTTAAATCTATGCTGATTGAGTTCGTTGATAAAGGTAATGGCAACACCTTTAGATTCAGCTCTGGCAGTACGACCAACGCGATGAACATAGTCTTCTGCATCTTGTGGTACCTCGTAGTTAATTACCAAACCAATATCTTCAATATCTATTCCTCTGGATAAGATATCTGTGGCAACCAGAATCTGAACCTGCTTGCTTCTGAATTGTCTCAGTACATCTTCACGTTCGTTCTGTTCTAAATCCGAATGAATCGCTAAGGCATTGAGCCGGGCTCTTCTCAGTTCTTTTTCGAGTTCGCGGGCTTTTATTTTAGTGCCTACAAATACAATAACGCTGGTATAAGTTTTCTCTTTGAGAATATAATCAATCAGAGCGTTTTTGTTTTTGTCATACACCAGATACGCTTGCTGATCCACACCTTCTGCAGGCTTAGAAATGGAAATACTGATTTCCTCCGGTGTTTTCAGAAGTTTCTTTGCCAGATGTCTGATTTTATCTGGCATGGTTGCCGAAAACATCAGAGTCTGACGATTGGCGGGTAAGTAGGTAACGATGCGACTGATGTCATCAACAAATCCCATGTCCAGCATTCGGTCGGCTTCGTCGAGTATTAAAAAACTCAGGGCGTCAAATTTGACATAACCCATATTTAAATGCGCCATTAATCGGCCAGGTGTAGCAATGATGATATTGGCACCTTCCATTAAGGCCTTTTTTTCGCGGGCAAATACCTGACCGTCACCACCGCCATAAATGGCCAGTGAACTGATAGAGGTAAAATAGGAGAGACCCTGAATGGCCTGATCGATCTGCAAAGCTAATTCGCGTGTAGGAACTATAATCAAAGCCTTGGTATCATCTGAAGCTTGTTTGCTGAGTGCATCCAGAACGGGGAGCACGAAAGCAGCTGTTTTGCCAGTGCCGGTCTGAGCACAAGCAATAAGGTCTTTCCCTGAGAGTATCACTGGAATTGCCATTGTCTGAATAGGTGTAGGGTTTTCAAAGCCCATAGAATCCAGACTGTCTTGTAATTCCGGAGTAAAATTAAAATCTTTAAATGTCAATGATGAATCAATATTAGTGATGCGAAGGTAGGGATAATTTATTTAAGGTAACTTTTCATCGGATTTAAAGACCATGACAGAGATTAAATTTTTAATTTAAAACAATTAGTCGGAAATTGCGGGCTTAAATTTTTAATCATGCAAATCGGAAACAACAAGGTGGTGACATTAACCTATACCTTGACTATCAAGAGCGGTGAGGTTGTAGACACTGCCACTAACGACCAGCCATTCGTATTTATTCACGGAATCGGACAAACATTGCCGCTTTTCGAAAGCAATCTCGTCGACCTGAAAGCAGGAGATGATTTCGATTTTAGTATCGATGCTGAGAATGGTTACGGTTTATCTAACGATGAATTTAAAGTGAACATTCCAAAAGAAGTATTCTCTGGTCCGGAAGTGCCTGCAGATATTTTGCAAATCGGAAGAATGGTGCCAATGCAAGACCAGGATGGTAATCCTATGAATGGCGTTATCCTTGGTTTCGATGATCAGACTGTGCAAATCGACTTTAATCATCCATTAGCTGATCAGGACCTCAATTTCAAAGGTACTATAGTATCTGTAAGAGAGGCAAGTGCTGAAGAACTTGACCACGGTCACGTACACGGTCCGGGCGGACACCACCACTAATAAAATGACTATTTTCAAAAGGAGCCTAAGTGCTCCTTTTTTTATGCCTTATTCAAGCGAATTGTATTTGAAGTTGAAAATATACTTCATTAGTTGAAAAATTAAGGTGAAAACAGGGGTATTTCCCGAAAAACGGGAATAATATTTTTAAAAGTATCTTTAAATGTTGCTGTTATTGATTTTCAATCAACCGATAATCGGTTGATTATTAGCACTCTTTTGCCTTGGTGCATCAGTAAATTTGCCTGCAATGGGTAAAGCTGATAAACAGTTAAAACAGATAGGTTTGCGTTTAAAGAGCTACCGGGAATTAAAAGGATTCTCGCAAGACTATTTGGCGGGTAAACTAAATATCAGTACCAGCGCCTATTCCAGAATCGAGAGAAATGAAGTTAACCTTACTCTTGAAAAATTATTTCTACTAGCAGATATCTATCAAATCAGTCTCGAACAAATTATTTATGGCGACGACCATAAGTCGGAGATCATGCTGGCACAGGACAATGAATCTGAATATAAACTAAAACTGATAGAAAATTCAAAGTTGCTAAAAGCGTATCAGGATCAGATTGAAATTCTAAAAGACCAGGTTGATTACCTAAAAGCGATCATTAACAAAAAATAATATCATTTTCAGGTTTGTAGTTTTTAAAATCGAAGTTGTTCTACAAATCTTAGCCTGATTGATTCATAGTATTGTAATATGCAAGATCAATTAAGAGGTTGTATAACTAACTAAGGCAATATGAGTAAAATAGATGAATCCAGGCTGCCTACGCTTGGAAAGAGAATCCGTAAGATTCGAGAATTATATGATTTTTCACAGGAATATGTGGCCAAAGAACTGGGCATGAGTATCTCAGGATATTCTAGAATTGAGAGAGATGAAGTTAAAATTACACTGGATAAACTCATGACGATCTGTCAAGTGCTCAATTTATCTCTGGCTGATTTGATGCACCCAAACGATAATCATTTCTATGCTAACTGGACCATGGTATTGCCGCGTTTACCGCGTTTAGATCACAGTCCCGAAGACTTTGATAAACTGGAAGAGGCATACAAGTCGCAAGTACAAACCCTTAAAGAGGAAGTTTTATATCTGCGTTCTCTCCTCACCAAAGTGACCTGAACTTAAAGGATTCTTTTTAAATAAAATGTGCCAAAAGGTACCAGTGATAATAAGAAAGCCAATACTGACTGCTTAAATGTAAAGTCCTTACTCAATAGCAATTTTAATATCTGCCACATAAAGGCAATAAATAAAACACCGTGAATTAATCCAACTACTGTAACGGCCTCGGGTATTCCGAAAAGTCGCTTTAATGGCATAGCAATCAGTAATAAAACTAAATAACTATACCCTTCTATTTTTCCTGTTACTAAAAATTGTTTGTATTTATCCATGAATTTATCGGCTAAGCCAGTGTTGTTTGAGTGGTATTAAAAAACCTTCGGCAAGTTCGCCCAATGTCTTTATTAAAGGGTTGAAAAATAAGGTGTCTTCTTTGAGGTCTCCGCGATTAATGGCGGGCTTAATTTCTGATAAATGAATGTCGTATAACTGACCCTGTTCCATATATACCATGGTCATCCGGTCAAAGAAATTTATCTGTAATGTTTCAGATAATTCTTTCATCTTTTTAACACTCTTATCTATACTGCATCCGCTGGCGTTGGTGGCCGTCTCGTCTACTGTCAGTATGATGTAACGGTTAAATAAAATATCAAAATCTGCTTTTAAGGCAATGTCATGTGCTGTCCAGCCTGCGCAAAAATCAGTAAGCGTTTCTCTAATGGTCTCTATATCATGCGCCTTAAATTCGCGGTCAGACTGGTATACCCATACCTTGCTTTCTTGTGATAAATCGGTTCTCATTGGTGCATTAAACTGATGATTTTGTCGACTTCTTTTATCATCTCATTGATCTTAAACTTCAAATCGCGATTCGTGCTGCTCTCTGCCTCTTCGTTGCTAAGTTCGTCTGCCAGTCGTTTCATTTTTAATTTCTGTTCAAGATCTTTGATAGAACTGTTTTGTATTTCCAGCAGTTTTTTCAAACGGTTTATTTCTTTCTCGCGTTTTTCAAGTGCTGTCTTTAACTGCTCATTCTCTTCTTTTAATCCGAGAATGGCCTCTTTGATGTCGCGTAACCGTTTGATAAATGCTTCCATTATTTTCTAATTATTGCTTGTAATTCAGTTTCAAACTGAAGAATTAATTTCTCCATCAATGGCTCTATATCCTGATCACTCAGTGTTTTGTTTTCGTCGTATAAATCAATACTGATGCTCACAGCTTTCTTGCCAGCCTCCAGTGGCTTACCTTCGTATACATCGAAAACATTTACACCGCTGATCAGTTTGCTGTTTTGTTTCCTGATAATGTCTTCAACTTTTTCAAACTTCACCTGCTTGTCTAATACCAAACTAAGGTCTCTTCTAACTGAAGGGAATTGCGGTATAGCCTGAAGCTTAAATTTTACCTGGGCTTTTGCAGCTTTTGTCCATTCCAGTGCTACATAAAAAACAGGATCTTTAATGCCAAACAACTGTAAGGTCTTTGATTCTACTTCTTTGATTTCTGCTTTGTCTGCCTGAACATGAAATAAGTCGTAAACTTTGTTGACCAAAGAACGCAGGTAATACTGATCAGCATTCTTAGCGGAGGTTTCCCAGCTCTCATTGCTCTGTGTACCCGAGGCTAAAATCAAAAGTTGTTCTGTTTCTTTAAATCCTTTTTCTTTTAAGAAATAGACTTTTCCAAATTCGAAAAATCTGGTATTGCTTTGTTTTCTGTTTTTGTTATAAGCCACAGACTCTAGTGCCGAATACAACATGCTCTGACGCAATACATTCATCTCAGCACTTAAAGGATTTGACAGGTAAACTAATTGTGACTTTTCTTCGTAATACTTGTCAGAACTCAGTGAATTGGTCATGATTTCTCTGAAACCATTTGCCCTCAATAGCTCGCTGATGCGTAGTTCAGCCTGGCGAAGCGGACTGTCTTTTTCGTATCTCAGAGACATTTTCATGCTGCGCTCCAGCGGAATATGCTTAAATCCGTATATTCTTATCAGTTCTTCAATCACATCAATCTCTCTGCTAACATCGCTCTTAAACCTTGGAACCGATAATAGGAAGCCACTTTCGTTTTCAGAAAGTATGGAGATGCCTAATCCTTTTAAGATTTGTTTGATGGTGTCAGAGGGGATATCTATGCCAACGATTTTTTTGATGTTGCTGCGCTTTAAGTCGACTGCAAATGGCTCAAGTGGAGCAGGGTAGTGGTCGATGATGTTACCATTAACCCTTGCGCCACAAATTTCAGTTAATAAAGCAGCAGCTCTTTTCAGGGCTGTAATCGTCATTTCAGGGTCGGTACCCCTTTCAAATCTGAAACTACTATCGGTGCTAATACCGTGTGATTTGGCACTTTTTCTT
>JBJTNS010000224.1:0-17973 GCA_046074245.1 Chitinophagaceae bacterium
ATAGGAACCATTTTTATTAATGACCTGCATAAAATTATACCCTCCTGTTTTTCTTAAGGTATCGTTGATGTACCATTTTGTCTGAAACTTGCCAAAAGTACCCCCATTTGTAAAAAGATTACAGTTGATTGAATTGTTTCTAATAAATGAATGATCTTTTTTACAGCTATCTTCAAAATCTGCATTGACTGGCAATGCATTCCAATCGCAATCAGTAAAACAATTAAAAGTAATTTGTTTTGTAATGGTGGTGTCGCAATTGTTATTAATGTCTTTCAGATATAGCTGAACGGTATATGTCCCGTTAGAAGCAGGGTAATACAGGTAGGTCGACTGAGAGGAAACCCAGTTTATTTGCGAGCCCAGAACACTCCAGTAATATTGAATACCACTGGTATTGGCGATAAAAACGCTCCCATTGAGAGTTTTATAATTTCCACTGCAATTCTGAGTGACAGAAAATTGCTGAATGCGCGATTTCCAGTTACAGATTGCCTGAGATTGAAACGCAGTAAAAATAATGAATGTAAGTAAACCGACTTTTTGAAGTATTTTCATAATAATGTGATTGTACAAAGATAGACGAAGCTTTTAAAAATCTGTGACATTGAGTTCAGCAGACAATAAAATTTCACTAATTCTTGTATAACAATCCAGCGGCATACTCAGCTGTAATAAAGGCTTTACGATTTTTAACAGCAATATCAATCAGTTTTATCTGAGCAGAGATATAACTAAGTTCACGGGCATTGATCATGAACAAAGAGCTTTCACCATTATTGAAAATATTCTTCTCAGCCTCGAGTAAATCTGCATAGTTCCTGACCGTTCCGGAGTATAGATCCAGCTGCTCGGAAGTAGCGGCAAATTCGTTGATGGCACTGGCTGTTTTTGTGATAATTTCGCTCGACTTAAAAGCAAGGTTGTTTTCTGTTTCTTTGATTTTGAACCGGGTAATTGCCAGATCGCCTCTTTCTTTACGAAACAAAAGAGGCATACTAAAGGTCATTCCAAATTTATAATCGTTACCCGACCAGGTAGCAAACTGATTCGCCGCCGTAAGAGGCTGGTAACTCAGATTCAGCAGAGGTTTCAGTTGTTCCTTCTTCCATTTTTTCTCGACGATAAGCTGATCTCTTTTATAATTGTAGGTTTGGTATTCAGGGTGATTGAGGTACCATTCGTTGCTAAGTAACTCAATTTCTCCGGGGTGTTGTAATACTGAGTCCAAAGCAAGCGGTATGGTATTTAAACCAATTTGAACCGGACGGAGGACTTCATCCCAAAGATGCAAAGAGAGTTCCACACCGGCATTTTTAAAAGTCAGTTCAGCTTGCATCAGACTCAGTTGTCTTTCCTGAAACTGAATAGAAGCTTCGAGGGTATCTATACTTGGGCGATCACCAAATTCGGCAGCAGATTTTACAGCTTGCAACCTTTCGAATGCCGCCACTTTAGCCTGTTTATATACTATTAACTGATGATAAGCTGAAAACCAGTTCCAGTATGCTTTACCTGCTTCGTACAACAATTGATTGAGCAGAGCCTGACGTTCAACTTTACCAGAGGACATTTGAATTTTTGCCTGAGAGAGCATAGCCCTTCTTTCATCGATCATCAGACCCTGACCGACAGCCAGGGTCAACCCAGCATAGAGCAGACCAGCGTCAGGCAGACTATTTTCAGGATTGAGATTGAGTCCGCGATTGTAATCGTACCCAGATTTTATCTCCAGTCCCGCCATTGTTGGTATCGAAATACCCGCGCTCATCAGGTTAAAGTAATTCGTGTTTTTGTAGTACTTATCTTCGTTAGATGCTTTAATTTTGGGGTCGAAATTGCCCCTGGCTTTTTGCAGATAAGCCTCGGCATAATCGATTCTGAGATCAGCATTTTTAGACAAAGGGTGATTGCTAAGCACCATCTGAAAATACTGATCCATACTCAGCTGAATAGTACTATCCGTTTGAGCAAACAGAACAGTTGAGCAATACAGACAAATGAATAAGAGTAATGTTCTCATTTCTTTGCAGGTTTTTGAGAGCCTTTATTTTTGTAAAAATCAGGAGGGAAACCATTGATTTTACGCCATAACTCGTACCACACCGGAACATCTTTGAGTAGCATCATCGAGTTGACGCCCCCTCCGATTCTCAAATCTTTCGGCCAAGGATGATCATTTTTATCTGGCACTACCAGCAAACGGTATTTACCATTTTCGCTGATAAAATTATCGATTGCGACAACTTTACCTCCGTAGGTACCGTAAGAAACACTGGGCCATCCGGAGAACACAATTGCCGGCCAGCCATCAAACTGCACTCTGACGATACTGCCTTTTTCGAGCAGAGGAACATCAATAGGTGCCACATAAATTTCTACAGCGAGGTCGAAATTCGCTGGCATGATACTAATAATTTCAGCACCTTCTTTGATAGTTTCACCCAGTCCGGTTTTGATTGCCTTGGTAATATAACCGTCTTGAGGAGCGAGAATATAATACATCCCTGAGCGTACTACATAGTTAACATACTGGTTTTGCATTTTAGTCACTACTGCTTCAGCATCGTACATATCAGACATGGCTGAAAATTTATCAGATTCGCTTTTAGAAATCTTATCGGTATAATCGGCATTGATAGCTGAGAGTTCTATTTTAGCATTGATGATTTGATTTCTGGCGCTAAGGAGTTTGTTTTCCTGAGCAATGACTTTCGCCTGAGTTTCCTGTAATTTTAGTTTACGGGATTCCAGATCTGTCAGCGATTTCAGACCCTTTGCATAAAGCTCTTTCATACGGTTAAACTGCTCGTTTGCTACTTCAAGATTGGTTTTTGAAGCCACCAGGTCTATGCTGTCACTTTTAACAGTAAGGTAAGCCTGCATGAGTTTATTGTAGGCTTGTTCACGCTTTAATTTCAGACTTTGAGTAAGGGCCAGAATCTGGTTATCATTTGCTTTGATTTTCTCCATATAAGAACTTACGCTCATTTCTTTTGCTTTGAGTTGTTCGTTGGTTCTCTCAAGAAGATTTGGATCGAAGTAATCGTCTTTAATTTCTGAGATAAACAGGATGGTATCTCCTTTTCTTACCAGGTCGCCTTCCTGTACATACCATTTCTCAATCCGACCAGCAATAACAGAGTGAATTGTTTGCGGACGCTGGTCTGGTCTGAGCGCAGTAACATTTCCAAATGCCCGGATATTTTGCGTCCACGGCAATAAAAGCACTATCAGAATAGGAAGGAACAGAAAAAGAATCAGCTTTGGCAGGATACGCATCGAAGGCCGCGTTTCCATAACAGCAAAAGACTTATACTGTGCATTTTTGATTTTAGATCGTATACTGTTTGGTGAGATGTTTAGCATAATTAATTTTCTTTTGTTTTAATTTCAATTACTTGTTGGCAGGCTTTAATCATGTCTTCGTTAACAGAAGAGCATATCAGTGTCCACGATTGTTCTTTCGAGGTGAGAGCAGCGATAATCGATTGACGATCGTGTTTCTCCATAAACTCCATTCCATTTTCAATTAAAAGCAGTCGCGGTTTGTGCACGATACTTCTTGCAAGTAGAATTTTCTGAATGATACTCTTAGGCAATTTACTTCCTTCAACACCCAAACGTGTATCCAATCCGGCAGGCTGTTGTTTGATAAAATCGGACAGTGTTGTCAGTTCAGCAGCCCAGAGTACATCTTCGCCGCTAATATGTTGTCTTCCCAGAGTGATATTTTCAAGGAGAGTACCGTCAAAAATATATTCCTGATTAAGCCTGATACCTAAGCGTGCATATAGTTCGTCTGCATTGTAGTTGGCCATAGGCAGCTCATTGATGCAGACAGTTCCACTTTCAGCCTGATAGATTCCGGACAGGAGATACAGAAGAGATGTTTTTCCTGAACCACTTTTACCTGTCAGACAGGTATGCTGACCGGGTTGTACATTCATTGAAAAATCGCGTATAACTGGCGCATCAGAACCTGTGTGCGAGAAGGTCAGATTTTTAATTTCGACACTTGCGGGAGCGTTATTTGAAAGGGTTTGTGAACCCATATTAATATGATCCACTTCCAGATCGGTTACATACCCGATTTTTTCGAGTGCGGTAATCACATCATAGACATTTTCAATACTAAGAATAAGTTTTTCGACTGAATTAATGACCAGGAGAATAATAATTTCGGCGGCAATAAACTGACCAATATTCATTTGCTGATTGAGCACCAGTAGTCCGCCAATCAGAAGAAGACCCGCAGCCACCAGTGATTTAAAAACAATCAGTAAAATATACTGGTGTCTGAGTACTTTAAAGTGACTTTCGCGGGATTCGAGGTAGCCAAGAACATTGTCATCCGTGCGTCTGAGATGGAGGTCGCTAGCCGGAGACAGTTTAAAGGAGAGTCTGGTTTTAGCGATATCTTCCAGCCAGGAAACAACTTTGTATTTGTATTTAGATTCGCGCATACTGGTTTTCAGTCCATCAACACCCGTATATTTAAAAATTGCGATAACGAGCAGAAACAGACCGAGACCGAATATGATAAAAAACGGGTGATAAAATGAGAGTAGAATTAAACCAAAAACAATTTGAAGTGTTGCGGTTGAAAAATCCAGTAGCACCTTAGACATCCCTTTTTGAACAGAGACGGTATCAAAGAAACGGTTCATCAGTTCAGGAGCGCTTTCGTTATCGATTACAGAAGCTTTAAATTTCGGGAGTCTGTAGGTGAATTCGAAAGCTGCTCTTGCAAATATTTTCTGCTGCAGGGTTTCAATGATTCGCATCTGCGCAAGCTGAAGTCCGCCGGTTAGCAATATTCCGAGGACTACAATAACTACGAGGACAATCCAGGAGGTTGACACCTGTCCACCCTGAATGAGGTTAACGATGGCCTGAATACCGAGAGGAATAGACAAGTTGACCAGACCGTGAAATATGGCATAGTAGTATACGCGACCAATATCTTTCCTATCGGTTTTAATCAGTTGTCTGAATCGCTGAATGGGTGTAAAAAACTTCATTAGTGTTTGATGGTTTTAATGACCATATCCATAAAGAACTTATAGATATAATCCTGATTTTTTTGTTTGTTGGTTAATCCAGGTAAGTGAAAGGCAAAGAATTTCTGGAGGTGCACACCTTCTATGACACTTGACACCAGCATATTGGGGAATTTATATTTGGGTGCAATTTCCTTTACGATATTGCTAACCCTGGCAACGAACTGTTTGTATGCCTGAAAAGCTCCGTCTTTATTTTCTTTATCTACCGACTTGCAGAGAAAAGACTTAGAAGACTCGAAGTTGACGATACGACTTAGCAGATAGACATTAAAGTTTCCGGAGGACTCGTTTTTCTTAAGATCTTCGGCTATAAGCATCACTGCTTTTTCAAGTCGTTTTTCGGGCGACTGGATATTGGTAAGGGCGAGCACAAGACGGTACTCCATCCAGGCCCAGTACCACGAAGAGAGATACATCAGCAATTTATTTTTGCTTTCAAAATACCGGTAAACAGAAGCTTCATTAGAGCCTATTTTCTGACCCAGTTTTCTGAAAGTAAAATCTTCGAAACCCAGTTCATTAATCAACTCAATACCATTCTTAATGATATTAACACCCAGCTCACTAGACTCCGGATCTTTCAAATAAAGACCTTCGCTAACCTGTATACGGATTTTTGATAAAATAGCCTCCATTAATTTTTAATTACATTGCAAATATAATAGTATTACTATCACTTATGCTATTAATAATATCTATATTGCGATTATAACTTTTGCAAATGATTAATTTTCAGTCGGATTACTTTACAGATAAACAAAAAAAAGCCGCAACTGTTTGAGAGTTGCGGCCAGAATCCTTTAGAAATGTCTTATTCGACCATCAATTTTGCCGTGTGTAATTGTCCTTTAGAAATAATATTAACCACATAGATCCCCTGACTCATGCCATCGAGATCCAGTTCAAAATCCTCCTGATCAGCCGTAAGATGTCGTTGAATGCATTGTCCGGAAATATGGTAGACCTGAACCTGATCACCTTCCGAGAAGGAGTGCTTAAGTATTGCTTTATGGCTAGCAGGATTAGGATAAATATTAATCGAAGCTCCTTTAAAAAATACCTTATCAATATCTGTGACAGCCAGTGTACAATAGACAGAATTGGTACTTCCGGCATAGTTATTATCGTAGAAAACAGACGCAGTATTCTTCAGATAATAGCCTTTACTCAGTGGCTTTGTATTTACTTTAAACCCTATATAAGCTCCGCTGTTCATGTTTTCGTAATCTTTTGTCGGATTAGGTGATAATTTGATATTAGGAAAATGCCAGATGATAATTCCCTTGTACGAATTATTAGGATCTGTTTGCAACTCTGTATAATAGGCTTTATTACTGCCTGTTTCCTGAATATATGACATATCCAGATTTAAGTCGAGCGTGTCTATGACAACCGCATAGAAGACAGTGTCTGTACTAAAATTATTGAAAGAAATATTATATCTCAAATCTCTGTCATCACTTGCCAGATAAGTAACAGAATCGCCTAAAGCTGGTGTTGGATAAACATCTTTTCTAAAAGCAGCAATACCACCATTGGCGCCATTTACCTCTTGAGGAATCGAATCGAAGTCATCTTCAGTATAAGCAGCACTGCCGTTTGAAATACTCGAAGAAACCATGGCATCAAACTGGAAACTTTTATCAAACTGAGTAGCACTTGGCAAGGCAGAATAGACAATTGTTTTTCTTTCTCCCGGTGCCAGATTGCTGTAAGTCCACTGAACTACCGAATCGTTCACACTGGTTTGGGCCGGCACGCAATATTCGCCACTAAAGAGTTTGCTTTTTCGTAATCTAATGGTTCCGCTAATGGCATTCGACCCAACATTTTCGTAGCTCAGGTAATATACTACCCTTTTATCTTTCTGCACCAGTTTACCCTTTGGAGAAGAGATGCCCACTCTTATGTCATTAACATTGGGAATTCTGTTTAAAGGAAACTGAATACTGTCAAGAAATTGCCCTGGAGTAAATGTTTTATTCACTGCAGTATCAGCACAATTGCTTTTGATGTAATTTCTAAACGGCTTTACCACAAACCTCAGAGTACCGGAAGCAGCGTTTGGAACCATAAACTCTGTCTGACCATTTTCGTTGGTGAATACTCCTTTGTTGAGAAAAGGCAGTTTGATATATTGTTTAGGTGCAGGTTTTTCAGATTTTTCGCGAATACAATTATTATTCGAATCAATAAACACACTGGCTTTAACCAGGGCATTGTTCGGATAAAAATGCATCACATTTTTATTGGGATTCCAGATACTAACCGGACTAGCGGCATTGCCCACTGCGAAAAGAACTGACCTCCCGGTGGCGATATGTGTAAGTCCACGGAAATTATTAGTGATTTCCACCCATGAATTACCCTCAAGCCTGGCAGCACGCATTCTGACACTTGGTGAAGCATTAAAACTAAACGCACCACAAATGGTCAGCTTGTTATCAAACATCAGCAAATTATTGATGTAATAATTAGAATCAATATTAAACCTTATTTCAGTAAATACATTTCCGTCTATCTGGTAGAGTTTCTTATCTTTGATCAGACCTCCGCTTGAATAGATTACAGATCCGTTAATAGCGAGCTTATCCATTACTCTGGGTGTAGAAACAAACGTATCAATTCGCGAGTTAAGGATCTTTACCAGATATTTAGATTTCTGCTTATTAATTTTTAAAAAATTACCACTTATAACAACTGTTGAATCATTTACACAGATATCATTAATGGTATTATCGGGATCACAATCCTTGCAATCGAAGTATTTTGAAAATTTATTCCCGTTAAACTTGACAAGGAAAGGCATTGTATCATTGCCTACCACCTGGAAGGTTCCACCCAAAAGCAATAAATTGTTATGGGTTTGCATGGCACTGATGCCACCAATGGCCTGATTAAGTTTTTTAAATAAAGTAATGCCCTGCCAGGCAGTTCCATCAAACTTCACCAAGGAACTGTAATTTCCATTATCAAATGTAAAGTTTCCAGAAATATATATTTGCCCCTGATACTTTTTTATTTCTGTCAGTTCAGCAGCTCTGTTTAAGCTTAGCAATGGTAGTCGAATCCATGAAGTTCCGTTATAGACAGACACCAGCCAGTAAGAGTTGGTAGCATCAATGGCAGAGCGACCCACAGTCATCACCTGATTATCAACAGCAATCAGACTCGGCTCGGCACCAATATAGACGCCCTCAGGGTACCAGACCTGGGCTCTGAGCGAAACCAGTAATATCAGATTGAGCAGTAGTGTTATCAGGTGTTTTTTCATGAAAATTTATTTTAGCAGATAAATGATTTTAAGATTAATACCGGTGCTGTATGCGTATTCACGGGCACCAAAGGACGATTTAAATCTTGAACGCAGATTTATATTTCCTCCCATACTTCCTGAAAGCATCAATTGATTACTTAACTGATACCGTAATCCGAAACTAATTGCCGGCGCTATATTAAATGATTGTTCCTGATTCTTTAACCTGGAATAATAATACAACTGGCGGTTTTCGTGACTGATCATTTTATCGCCTTCAGCTTTTACAGTGTATGATAGAATGCCACTTAATCCGGCGCTCAGACTTAAACGTTCGTTCAAATTCCAGAGTCTGCTATAAGACAGTGGCAATTGTATGTGACTTAACGTAACAGTGCGTGATTCATTCATAGTGGTATCCTTCTTAGGAAACAAAAAGTAGCCAACTAACACCCTTCCGGAATCGTAGTACGGAATAGAATCAAATAATTTATAGGTGTAATGATAGTTACTAGTCCATTGCTGACTTGTATAGTTTAATCCGGCAGCATACTGATTATTACCCGACATGACACCAAATTCGATACCACCTGTGTACTGTATCATTCCTTTATCAGCCTTATTTCTGATATTGTTATAGGTGGCATTATTAGTAGCGGCCAGTAACCTGTATGTATAGTCAACCTGATTGACCATAGCCAGGTACATCTGAGGATTTTTAAGTGGCTGCAATTTTCTGGTATCATCCTCATTATCTTTCTTGTTTTTCTTCCCTTTTAGGGTACTGTCTTTTAGATCTTGATTTTGTTCAGGCTGCTCTCCCTCAGATGGCTGAACAGGACTAACTTTAGTTGTACTTCCGAGTGTAAAATTATCCTTAGTTTGCAGAGGCGTTTTAGGATCTTTGTTAAGATCAGGGTTCTGAGGAGTATGTTCACTATTAGGAGTAGCAGGAGCAGTACTTTCTGAACTCCCGGCAGATGCAGATGGCAGATCAGCACTTGCTAAAGGATTTCCGGAAAGTAATGGGTTTGCTTCGAATCCTCCACTCTGAATTGTACCCTTTTGTTTTTTTGCAGGGTTTGTATAAGTCTGATTTTGTTGATGAGTACTTGTGCCTTGCCCGACAATTTCTTTTGTGTTGGTTTTAGTTGTTTCATTTGTTTTTGTGTTATCAGGAGTTTTATTGATGTTCTCGCTCTCAGACTGAGTAGTTTGAGAAGTAGTTTGCAAAGTAACAGATTCAACAGAATTCTGATTCATCAGCAGTGCAACGCTGCCAATGAGCAGAATGATGATTCCTGTGCTCAGCCACCAGAAGGCCACGCGGCGGCGTTTAGCTTTTTGATATTTTTTGTAGGTTATCGGCCAGTCTTGTTCATCTGGCTCAAGTTCAAATTCTTTAAATGTCTCAGCTACAGAATTGTCTGAACTAATGAGATTTTTTTCATTATCGAGTTTGGCTTTAGTGGCCAGCCAGTCGTTGTCGGATATTTCGAGTTCAAAATCAGAGAAGGCCCCCGACTCTTTATAACTGTCTTCGGGATGATCTTTGAAAGCAGAGGCTTTATCATCTATGGCATTAAAATCTCTATCAGAAACAAACAAGCTGAAATCTTTCAACCCTTCCTTAAACAGCTTATCGATATGTAGTTTTTTACGTGACAAAGTATAAGTGTTAAATGGCCTCCTGAAGTTTTTTAATTTCCGTTTTCAGAAAAGTTCGTGCTCTGTTGAGTTGCGATTTGCTTGTACCTTCGCTAATACCGAGTATTCTACCAATTTCTTTATGACCTAAGCCATCAATGGCATACATATTAAAAACCAGCTTATAGCCGTTTGGCAGTCGGTCAATTAAATTGAGCAGTTGTTGCTGATTCAATCCATCAGATTCTACAAAATCGTCCTCTGCTGGCGCATTGTCATCATTAAAATAATAGTCGTCTCTGACAAACTGAACTTTGTTGATTTTTTTCACCATATCGATAGCGGTATTCATCATGATGCGGGTAATCCAGGTATTGAAACTGCTTCGTCCTTCGTATTTGTGTATATTTAAAAATATCTTCACAAAGCCATCCTGCATTGCATCACGGGCATCGTCTGTATTGACGAGGTAGCGTCTGCAAACTCCAAGCATTTTAGGAGCAAAGAGTTTAAAGAGCTTTTCCTGAGCCCAGGCTTTCTCGGCCTTACAGTTCGCTATGATTTCTTCTATTTCGCTCAATGCTTTGTGTATTTGCTGAATTTGACTGCAATTTAGGCAAATGGTTGCACAATAATTTTGTAAATTTCTTCTTATTAATTGTTTTTAAGCGACTTACGTTTTTAAAATCAGATTCTTAGTGACTTACACTTCCCACATACACGTCTAAGGAAACAGACAGAGATAATATTTTCTGAATAAGTATTTGCAAATCTGAAATTTTCTCTTACCTTTGCAGTCCTTTTAAAAATTACACGTCATGAAACGTACATTCCAGCCATCACAACGCAAAAGACGCAACAAGCACGGCTTTAGAGAAAGAATGGCCACTGCAAACGGTCGTAAGGTATTAGCCGCAAGAAGAAAACGCGGTCGTAAGAGACTTACAGTTTCTGACGAAGGTAGACACAAACGTTAATCGTCTGTCACCCTATGGGTGAGTTGATACCACTTACACTATCAAAATCCGAACGCTTGAATAATATCAAGCTAATAGATAGTGTCTTCAAATCTGCTATTACTGTCAAGGCTTTCCCACTAATTTTTAGTTACAAGTTAACAGACTTCCCTTCAGAGGTTCCTCTGCAAATTTTAATTACAGTTTCTAAACGCAATTTCAAAAGAGCCGTTGATCGCAACCGGATAAAGCGTGTTATTCGCGACCGTTTCCGATTGTTAAAACCTGAATTCATACAATCATTAAAAGGCAAAAGCGCCTTTGCTGCCCTGATTTACACCTCTAAAACCATGGTTGATTACAGGGAAATCGATAAATCTTTACAGAAACTTATTCAAAAACTTGATGAAACAAATAGGTAGTGCCCTGGGGATTTTCCTCATCAAACTATATCAATGGCTTATATCGCCAATGTTTCCTCCGACTTGCCGATACACACCTACCTGCAGTCAGTATGGCATAGAGGCCCTGAGGAAATATGGTTTGTTCAAAGGCTCGTATCTGACATTTAAACGCCTGATGCGTTGCCGACCAGGCGGGGGGCATGGGCATGACCCTGTACCATAAAAAAAGCCGACTCGAAAGTCGGCTTTTTATTCCATAGCTTTAGCCTTGTAATACATTTGAAATGGTCTAACCATAACGACTCAGGAAATTTCATTAAAACAAGAAAATTCTAAACCCAAGCTTCCTGACTATATGACAAAACTAAGCATGATTGATTCGCAAAGTGCTGGTTAACCGCTTATTGTTAGTTCCAAAGACTTTTTGAGTCAACTTTACTATCAATCAATGTTCAAATTAAGCCATCATTTTTGACAAATAAGGTCAATTTTATTTTTTTTTCAATTTTTTTTCTCATTTTTGCTCAGCCTATTGTTCGGGGTACTTATGCTTAATCAAGTTAAAATACTAAGAGTCTTACAGTTAATCTCTTTACTCAAGAAACCACCGACAAAATCGATTAAAACTATTTCTAGTTTTTTAAATAATACTGAAAGAACTGTCTACAGATATCTGGATTTAATACAGGAACTTGGATTCGACCTTCAGAAAGATGAAAACAGCAGATTTTATATTGTTGGCGATATTGAAGATGTTACCAATAACTTTTCTCCTGAAGAAGCGAATTTGCTGAAAGAGCTGATACTGACTTCCGCTAAGGAAAATAAATTAAAAGATTCACTACTGAAAAAAGTGTATCTTCAATCTGAAGTCACCATACAAGGAAATAATTTATTAAATGCTCATGTAGGTAAAATAGTTGATGTCATCAGTAAAGCCTTAGTACTGAACAGACAGGTTAAACTTAAGGATTATCATTCTGTAAGTTCAGCCCTGATATCTGACAGGATTGTTGAGCCAATTAAGTTTACCGAAAATTATACATCTCTTTGTGCCTTCGAGCCTAAATCAATGGAGAATAAATACTTTAAAGTTGACCGTATTTCTGATGCTGAAATCATGGACACAAAATTCAAATACAAATCAAAACATGAATACAGTCAGCCAGATGCCTTCGGTTATGCAGCTAGTCATGATGAGGAACAATTTGACATCGATCTTCGCCTGAGTCTCAGAGCTTATATCCTGATTAAAGAAGAATACCCAATGGTAAACAACTATTTAAAACATGAATTTGGGAAAAACACTTACCGCTTAACTTTAAAAGTTAACAACGCTAAACCTGTGCTTCGCTTTATCATGGGATTACTGGATGATGTTGAAGTAATAGGTTCTTTCGAATTTCAGGAGTATCTGCTGAGTCATATCGGAAAACTCTTTATCATGAAACCTGAGGAATATTCTATAGGAGACGAGGATAAATAAATACCTTATGAAACAAGTCTATCATTCAAAAGTTGATGCCATTATTGTCTGGCCTGTCATCATTATTCTTACTATTGTATTTGTTCTAATGGCAATTGATGGCGTATGGCCTGGAATGATCTTCGTATGTATTTTAGGCGCCTTTATCCTGCACGCATTTTATAATATCACTTATACAGTAGATGGCAGTGAACTCATTATAAAAACAGGCTTTTTCAAATATTCGAACATAGACATTCATCAGATTCGCTCTATTGAATATACCAGAACAGGATACTCTTCACCTGCAGCTTCTCTTGATCGCATAAATCTGCAATGTGGTAAGAAAGGTACCATTACTTTATCCCCAGAAAATAAAGAAGCATTTATTCAGTTATTAATAAGTATACATCCTGAAATTTACATAAAACCTTCTAAGAAATGAAGCGCTTATTACTGTCTTGCATGCTGCTGCTCGCTTGCAATGGAATCCATCAAAACGAGCAAAAAAAGCAGCAGGTAGCTTCTGAAATTGCTATAAATAACGACTTCACTAAAATTGTTCGCTCACTTTGTTCTGTTAGAGGTGATATGTTATATACAGACAGCAATACAACCTATTTCAGTCTGTCTGAAGCAAATGATCTAAGCTGTTTTGTATTTGCCTCAGAGATTGTTTGCGGAGGTGCTTCCGGTACCTGTGGAAGAAACATCGAAGTCTACCAGAAGCAGTCAGGCCAGCATCAGATTGTCTATCAGAATTGTGGTTATAATCTACAGGCGGGAATCGACCAGCAATCGGGTATCAGAACTTTTAAATTTAGCACCCGTGACGGTCTGGAGTTAAAAGTAAGTTTTAAAAACGGACAGTTTACTGAAGACACATTGAATATTAATGGACTGGATTTCGGGTTGGCTAAAACGGTATCAAAAATATTAGGTGTACAAATTACCTCATTGTATGGCGGTGATTATAGTTCTACAGAAAGCACATTGAAAGTTTGGCAGGAGCCCTTTAAATTATCAGAGAATAAAACAGTAAAACTTGTAACTGTTAATACACCGGGCACCGACTATTTTCTGATTGATTCAGAGCGTGTAATCATGCATGTTTCAGACATTTATTCGTTTGAAGTAGCATCGCATCCAATGGGCAATTATCCCGCTTTAAAGGTATACGACTATCAGCACATCAGACAAACCAGAGATACCAGTTTTTTCGAGGGCAGTGTTTATCGATTTGATTTCCCATCAGGCAGGTATTTACCTGAGTAAAAATTTAATGTTTGATAAACTTTTCTCTGAATACACCTTGCTCTGTTTCGATGATTATCTGGTACAAGCCTTCTGCAAGTGCATCTATTTGAATGGATGCAGGTGATTGAAACTCCAGAATTTTTCGGCCAGACATATCTATAATTGAGATTTTATTGATCGTGAGTTTGGTATCTATCATTAAGTGCGACTGGGCGGGGTTTGGATAAATAGTCAAAGGTTTTAATGAATGGGCTTGTATGTCTGATGACCAGTATGAGAATGAAGGGAAAGAATTGTTCTCGTACCAGTTTTTAATACGATTACCAGAAGTTTGAATGGCATTGCAATCGTCTTTCAGATAATTTTTTGATGAATCATATTGAATGAAATATGCAAAGTTCAATTTAAAACTCTGACCAATGTCGAGATTACCAATTTTTGCAGACATCATAAACCGACGGTCGCCTTGCTGATTCCCCCCTGTTAACAGGTCGCATGGTTTCTTGTAAAAACTGAGATTTCTTGTATTTGGTCCAGCCATTAAACGATAGAAATCTGAAGCCTTTCTGGGATTACCGGATATTGGATCGGCGCTATTATTATATCCAGTAAAGTAGTGCATGTTGTAGTTGAGAAACTGACAGGCAAGCATAGGTGGGTGATTACCAAATCCGGAAGGCAGGTCGTCGTAACTATCGGCATTAAAGGCATAACCAATATTCAGGTTTGTATCACATGACACATAATCATCACCATAGAAGCCAAGGTCAGGATCATTCATTATGCCGATATAAAGATCTTCAAACTTGTCTTTGCTTAAGTTATGTATGGTGAAATCAAAAATAATTGTTCTGTTAGCCAGGAAATTACTGTCTTTTTCAGTGGATTTTTTATTGTTATAAGCGTAACAGGATGCGTTAATTTGAAAGTTCAGAGATTTAGCTTTAGGTGTAAAATGCGTAATGGCATCATTAAAAACCCACCAAAGCATTTGATCACCTTTGATCTTTGGGTAATCGCCTTTGTTAGGTTCGTATTTAGAATTTTGGTCGACATCCACATAAGGCGCCATTTCTTGTAAGGTATTGGTTTCAGGATTTCCTGGCCATTCAAGAATAGAAGCAGGAATTTGATAGTTCGCTTTGAGTCGATTGGCAATAAAATCGTCAATTTCCTGACGGCTCACCGACCAGATGCGATTGTATTTAGAGGCCAGAGATGGGTCGTAAGTGAGTGTATTGACATTTACTGGTCCACTAATGTAGTCGCTGCCCTGAGATTTATAGGTCTGAGCCGAAACATAGTAATTAGTATCTCCGCTTATTTTAGCACCCAGCCATAAACCCGAAGAGAACATGGTGTTTTTGCAAGAGATAGAGGACAATTGCATTTGAGGGCTGTTATTAAATATTCTAAATAGATCGTCGCCGTTAAACCATGTGCCATCGTTAGTAATATTGGCATGAATGTCATTGATGTTTATTTCAGACACAGAACGTTTGTAGGTATTGATGGCGCTGTGTGTGAATTTTTCAAGAGAATAAACAGAGCGATCAATGTCGAATATCCCTGCGTTACAAGCTGCGATATAGTGACCGTTTTGGTCTTCAAAGGTTATAAAGAAATGGTCGCTCACTTTAAGCAACGCATTTGAGCTCATAAAACTATCTCTGAGAGTTCCGGCATCTATCGGAAAATATTTAACGGAGTTACCAAATTCAATAAGGCCCCATGGCGTCCCTAGCAGAATTGTCCCATTGTTCGCCCTTGTCAGGTGATCGATTCTATCTGGCAATAGTTTATTGATTTCACAATAACTGTTAAAGTAATCTTTTACAGGGGTGATGACAGATTGGTCGATTACATAAAAGGTATTGATGCCGTTTTCAGAAGAAGCATTGGAAAACCAAACACGACCGAGAGCATCGGTTTCAACAGAAAGGATACGTCTTTCGTATTTAGGCATAAGGATAGAATAGACTGGTGTATTGATCAGAGAGAAATTTCCGTTCTTATAACGCACTAAACCAGAATTGGTAGCAATCCAAAGCGACTGACCATCAGATGCCAGATCGTTGATAGTATCGAAATACCGATTATCTATTTTTATGCGTTTCTGAATAAGGCCTCCATTTTTATAAAGGTATAAGCCGAAGCTGGAAGTACCAATAAACAATGAGTCGTGGAAGACCTGCAAGGTATTGCCATTAACAGGCGAGGATAATTGAGAGAGCGTGTCGTTTTTTATAAGGTAGAGACCATTATCCGCAGCAATATAAATGGTATTATTCCATTCAAGTCCATCGGTAAAAGTGCCCGTATTGAATAATACACTATCATGATGGCTGGCATCGGTTCGCATAAGCCCTCCGAACTTTCTTGTGTTAAAATATTGCATACCACCGTATCCCGACCAGATTCTGTTTTGTTGGTCTTTGAACATAAAAGACAAGCCACTACGACCATTGCTAATTTTGGTGATGCCCGGAACTGACTGGCTAAAAAGTTGTGTGCAGGAGAGTAGAATACCCAAAAGTAGAAGTTTTTTCATAATGTTTTTAAGTCTTAGACGAACATACAATATTAAACGCTGCGGTGAAAATAAATCGCATAAAAAGATCATATTTAAAATCGAAGGCTTAAAAAAGTAAAAGGTAAAATTTAAAAAAAATACAAGTCAGTTGGCAGAAAGTCTCTGATTAAATACAACAAAACAAATAAAATTCGGGCATGAAGTACGGTCAATATTACCATGTTTACAACCATGCCAATGGTGGTGACGATTTATTCGTAGAAGAGTCAAATTATATATATTTTTTAAGATCTGTGAGTTTGTTTCTTTCGCCTGTAGCGGATGTTTGCGTGTATTGTCTGATGCCCAATCATTTTCATTTACTGGTTAGAATAAAAAAAGAGACTGCTTTAAAAAAATCGGTACGTGATTATCAGAAGCATTTAAAAAGTTCAGGTAAAAGGGCATTTCCTGATGAAAGATTTTTCAGGTTGCTTAATAATCCCCAGTTATATGTAAGGCAGCAATTTTCAAATTTATTCAATAGTTACAGTCAGGCATATAACAAGTTTCACAAGCGAAGAGGATCTTTATTCAGAAAGAACTACAAGCGCAAAGAAGTAACAGATAGGTTATATTTAAAGCAATTAGTATTGTACATTCACAACAATCCGGTGCACCATGAATTCTGTGCACATCCTGGCGAATGGGCTTTTTCATCTTACAAAGAATACATTAATAATGAAAATGGCATTGCCAGCAAACATCCTATTTTCAACGCATTCAAGGGCAAGAAAAACCTTATTAGTCAGCACAAGCACTGGCGCAACCGCTATAAAATGGACGAATTTTAGCCCATTTCTTATAGAATTGATTTTTAGGGGAATAGGGCGATTGGGGTGGTGTAAGGTGGTGGTTTTCATCCTAACCCTTCCAGGGGTTAAACCCTGGAAGGGTTAGGAAAATTTATAAAAATTAAAAATCCAACTTATAATAAAACAAAGGCAAAAACCCTAACTGATACTCCTCCTTGTAATGCGGCGCCTCAGACGTGTAAGAGTATTTTAATATGTTCTTTCTGTTCGTTGCGTTTACTAAATCGATTGCAAACTCATGTGTTAATCGCTTGGCATTGATTTTATAGGATATCCTTAAATCAAAACGACTGTAACTCTTGCCGAATCGCAAGGTGTTCTTTAAGGCGTCTTGCTCAATGTATTCGCGCGCTCTTTTACTGGCTAAAGTATCCATAGGCGAATAACGGCGAGCACCAGCAAAGGTTAATTTGCCACCAACACTCAACACACCATGCTTGCTCACTTTCCACTCTTTTGCAAACAAACCATTCATCGCGTAATTGGTGTTGAAATCCGAATTTCTTACAACATTGTCGCTGCCTTTGTATTTGGC
>JBJTNS010000225.1:0-3122 GCA_046074245.1 Chitinophagaceae bacterium
TGATAATACCAGCATTTCCCATTAATTCACTCTTTTTTTGCTCATCAAACTCAGCAACTTTATTCACATCAAAGTTAGCAAAGGCTTCTCTAAAGGCCTGACGTTTCTTTAAAATAGTGTACCAACTTAGTCCGGCCTGAAAAGATTCCAATATCATCATCTCAAACAGATGATGGTCGTCTTTACTAGGTTTCCCCCACTCCTGGTCGTGATAATCCATGTATAAACTGTCTTTCATACACCATGGACAGCGCGTCTTTGTCTCAGTATTTCCCATGCTTACAAAATTTCACAAACTGTGGATACATTAGCATACAATACCTGCCGAAACATTGCGTTATTTGTATAATCATATGTTAAGACAACTCTTCTTTTTATCTGTATTATGCAGCACGGGTTCTGCTTTTGCTCAGAAAGCCAAGGATACTACTGCCAACAGAGATTTAACATTCGTAGACAAATACGTTCCAAAGTTAATGGAAGCTCAGAAAATTGAATCTGTTCCTGTAATCGTAAAACCAGAACTTAAAACAGTATCATTTTCATACAGCATTAAACCGCATCAGGTAAGTACCGAAAAAATTGTCAATCCAATTCCTGTTGCCGACCTTAACACCAAAGAAGAAACGCTTTACCCAACCAGTTTTGTTAAACTTGGATACGGTAACATACAGTCTAAGCTCGGTGAAATCTATTTAAACAACAAACAAAACAAGCAGTACAGTTACGGCTTGCATTACCGTTTCCTGGAAAGCAATTCTGAACTTAATAATTCATTTGCCGATTTCACCAACCATGCATTTAAAGGATATATCAGTACGTATACCGAAATTGGAGAACTGGGACTAGACATTAATTACAAGAACAATCAATTCAATTTCTATGGCTACGATACGGCCAATAAACTGGCAGAGAAGAATCTGGCCCGCACCATTAACAGTTTTGACGCAAGAGCCTATTTTAACAGCACTGCGATCAGCGATAAAAAATTAAAACACCGTACTCAGTTTAACTTTTATAATTACCAGGTAGGAAAAGCTACAGAAAATCAATATGCTCTCAGCACTAAATTATACGGCAATATTCCAAATTTCAGCGACCTGAAGAATGTACAGCTGAGTGCCAATATCGGTATCGATTACAACACTTACAAATACGACACCCTTGCTCCTATCAAACGTTTATTTATTCAGTTTGACCCACGCATGAGTTTTGAATATGATGGCATGCACATTTCAGCCGGCTTTAATACCACCATCTTTATGAATGTCGGAGATTCTGCACTGGTGTATCCAAATCCTTTCGTCAAAGTGAACTACCCTATTGTTCCGGGTGTAGCTAACCTTTATGGTGGAATTGATGGCCGTTACAACAAGCAAAGTTTGCGCAACATCATGCAAACCAATCCTTATACCACCAATTACGAACTAATCAATACTTTTGTTAACAGCACTACCTATATTGGCATCAACGCTAAACTCGGCGCTGCTGCTGATGCTTTGTTTGAAATCAATTATTCAGACATTACAGCCATGCCTTTGTTTGTTACACTCAATAATCCTTTGCCATTACCACAAATCACCAAAGAAAAAGATTCTCTTAACTCCTTTGGTACACGTTACGTGCAAATGAATCTTTTAAAATTCTCTGCAGCTTTCAACTACAGTTTCAGTGAGGCCGTCAGAATGGGCTTCCAGGGCAATTTCTACAACTACAATTCAAAAGACGAATCTGAAGCCTGGCAAATGCCAAACATAGATGGAAAACTCAACATGAAGTTTAACATTAAAAACAAAGTGTATCCTCATTTTGATATCCTGGCGATGGGCATACAAAAGCAACGTTCTGGTCTGGATAATCTTACCAAGCAAACAAGTACCATTAAAGCATTTTATGACATCTCAGCAGGTATAGATTATCGTTTCAAGAAAAAGCTATCTGTTTTCGTGCAGGCTAATAACATCCTGAACACCCGTTACCAGAGATGGTTTAACTATCCGGTGTATGGGTTCAACATCCTGGGTGGTGTTACTATGATTTTCTAAAACAAGCTTATTTGTGCAGGCAAAAGTGTGAAGCTTTTGCGGTGATGCACATTACTTCCATATTTCCTGATAGCTTCTCTATGGACTGATGTTGGGTATCCTTTATTACTTTGCCACTGATATTCAGGAAACTCTAAGGCTAGTTTTTCCATATACTCGTCTCTGTGGGTTTTGGCCAGAATGGAAGCCGCGGCGATCGACTTATACTTGCCATCTCCTTTAACAACCGTAGTGTGCTTTACATCTCTGAATGGCTTAAACCTGTTGCCATCTACTAAAATATGGTTGAATGGAACCTTTAATTGTTCAAGTGCCAGGTGCATCGACTGGATTGAGGCATTTAAAATATTGATCTTATCTATTTCTGCAGGCGACAAACTGGCCACGTACCAATGGCATTTTCTTTCTATTTCATCGCGCAACTGCATTCTTATTTTTTCAGTCAGCTGTTTCGAATCATTCAAACCTTCGATAAGGACACCCTCAGGGATAATAACAGCCGCCGCAAACACTGGTCCAGCCAGACAACCCCTACCCGCTTCATCGCAACCTGCCTCAATGGCACCAGGCGTCATGAAATCGAGGAGCGCTGCCATTGCTTAAGGATTTAGCATTTTTCAAGAAGAGAGGCTACACTAAGTTCAGCAGCAAGTATTGATTTCAGATCTTCAATATTTACTCTTTCCTGAGCCATTGTATCCCTGTTTCTGAGTGTAACAGTATTGGTTTCTAAAGTTTCATAATCTACCGTAACACAGTATGGCGTGCCTATAGCATCCATCCTTCTGTATCTTTTACCAATAGCATCTTTTGCTTCAGTGGATACATTATAATCATACTTCAGTAAGTTAACCAGTTCTTCAGCTTTTTCTGGTAAGCCATCCTTGTTTACCAGTGGCAGAATTGCTACTTTAACTGGAGCGAGTGCAAAAGGCAATCCTAATACAACTCTGGAACTGCCATCTTCCAGTTTTTCTTCGCGATACGCCTGAGACATTACAGCAAGGAAAAGGCGGTCGAGACCGATAGAGGTTTCTACCACATAAGGCACATAACTTTCGTTAAGTTCCGGATCGA
>JBJTNS010000226.1:0-8674 GCA_046074245.1 Chitinophagaceae bacterium
CCAGTTTTCTATTTTGGCCACATCGCAGGTATTAAGTAATCCATACCCTTTGGGCATGGCCGAATAACCAACACTACCTTTAAGAGAGCCCAGAAGGCGTCCACCATCTGCGCACGACTTAGTGCCATTGTAATTATCCAGGACGATGTTCGCGTCTGGTTTTGAAGTGGTATGACAACCTTTATCTGTACAATTGGTTTTCATGATTGGGGCAATTGTCAGAGAGTATTTGGTATTAGCTGTATCGCAAACCTGATTCGGGTCGGCAGGGTAAATTTTATCTGCTTTATCGTAATAACAGGCAGATAAACCAAGAGCGAAGATTCCTGAAAGTATGAGTTGTTTAGTTATTTGGTGCACCATTATCTATCCACTTTTGTATTTTCTTTATATCACAATCCGATAAATATTCAGTTGCAGTTGGCATCGGTTTAAACCCAATCTCATGTTTTAAAGCCCCCATCAGAGTACCATTAAGAGCAAAGGATCTAATACCTGAGTAGGTAGTAAAATCTCTGGGCCCACTTCCATGGCAGGCAATATCATTGCAATTAGTTTTAATAATTGGTAAAATGTCTGCATAGAACTTGAATTTTGTTGAATCGCAAATCGGATTTGCTGGTCTGGGATTAGGGCCCAGGTTAGTATCCTCAGTACATGCATTCAGTCCGAATACCAGTATACCGAGTAAAAACGTGATTTTAGTTATTTGGTGCGCCATTATCAATCCATTTTTGTATTTTCTTCAATTCACAATCAGACAAGAAATTCGTAGAATTTGGCATAGGCTGATAACCAGATAAATGCTTAAGTGCACCCATTAATCGACCATTAAGAGCGTATGTCTGCACGCTGCTGTGAGAGTTCAACAAAACATTTCCACTATTATGGCAAGAGATACAGTTTGTTGCAATAATTTTAGAAATATCTGCTGAGTAAGCAAATTTAGTTGAATCGCATACAGAATTGCAGTAATTGTTTTTTGCTCCCTGAGCGATCCATTTATTAATTTTATCAATGATATCCTGAGACAATCTACCAGATGGTGGCATATCGCCTTTATTCATCTCCTTGTATATTTTTGAATTACCAGGATTACCAGGAACCACTCGTCCAGATGACATAATAGTAGAATAGTCTGTTAACTGAACACCATCTGCTTTAGTAGCAGCATCATGGCAACCAGAGCCAGAGCAATTACTGATAATAATTGGAAGGATTTCGTTAAAATATACCGTATCAGGATTACATTTAGATCCATTACTTCCACCGCTATTTCCAGTAGTATCAACTGGCTTAACAGCGATCTTAACAGGAGGCTGATGTTCACATGAGGAGAATACAAACAGTGCTATAATGAAGGCACTTAGATTTAAAATTTGTTTCATCATATTATTTACAATATTAATTATTTATTCTGGGATTATCAGTGACACAAGTTCCAATTTATATGCCCGAAATCATAAAATTTACTTAATTTTTACTTTATTACATTAAACTCTTAATAATCAGTTACCATTTTAATATTCTGACAATTATCGCTGAAATAAAAAAATTAAACTTTTTCTCATTCTGATAAAATAATTACTGATTTGATACAATTATGACACTTAACTTATGGTTTACCCCTATCCTATTTTAATATTTATTAGATATTTGTATTTTTGAGCATTGTAAATTGCCAATGACAAAACTAATCTCACTATTAATTTTACTGTGTTCAACCTCAATTAACGCGCAGGACACGTTAAGAAGTACGCCTAAATCGGACACAAGTTATTTCAGAAATTTACCAAATGGATTAAGAGCTGAATATCGCTATACCAACAAAGTGATACAGTCTAAGAGTTTTTATTTTAGACAGAATTTACTTTCAACCTATAGAATTGAAGTAAAATCAACGACCGATATTTCTATATTACAATGGTATTTTAATGACAGCATTTTCAAGCTTTACAAATCGTATGCTGATACAGCCAGTAAAACCAGTTTAAAAAAATATCCGGAATCTGAGGAAGCGAAATTTATGGGGAGTGAATATGGATTTCAGGAATTCCTGGAGAACAACTTAAACTATCCGGAGGCTTCCAGAATCAAGAAAAAGCAAGGCATAGCGATGATAGAATTTTCTGTTTCAAAAGAAGGTGTGATACGTCAGATAGAATGCAAATCCAGCATTGACTCGTTATTAATAAAAGAAGCCATCAGAGTCATCCACTTAAGTGACGGCTATTGGGTCCCTATGAAACTAAATGCAAGATGCAGAATTCCAATTACATTTGAGTTGGAATAAAAAGAATAATAAAAAAGCCCCGATTCTATCGAGGCTTTTTTTATGTAGATTAAATTTCTCTGTTTACATCCCATTGCTCCAAGTAGTCGGCTACCCTTCTTACAAACGCACCACCTAATGCACCATCCACTACTCTGTGGTCGTATGAGTGTGATAAGAACATCATATGTCTGATTGCAATTACATCACCGTATTCTGTTTCAAGAACAGCAGGCTTCTTGCGGATGGCTCCGATTGCCATAATGGCTACCTGAGGTTGATTGATAATTGGTGTTCCCATGACATTGCCGAAAGTTCCGACATTGGTGATGGTGTATGTTCCACCCTGAATTTCGTCGGGTTGCAATTTGTTTTCTCTTGAACGTTTCGCTAAATCGTTGACATCTTTTACCAGTCCTAACAGGTTCTTAGTGTCAGCATTTTTAATAACTGGCACTATCAGGTTACCACTAGGAAGAGCAGCAGCCATACCGATATTGATATTTTTTCTTTTAACGATGTTATTACCATCCAAAGAGATATTGATCATTGGGAAGTCTTTAATCGCTTTCACCACTGCTTCAACGAAAATTGGTGTGAAGGTAATTTTTTCGCCTTCTTTCTTTTCGAATTTAGCTTTGATTTTATCTCTCCATTGAACCAGATTGGTTACGTCAACTTCAACAAAAGAGGTAACGTGCGGACTAGTAGCTTTACTCATCACCATATGGTCGGCGATCAGTTTACGCATACGATCCATTTCTACTATCTCGTCGCCAGGCATCATAGTAATTTTGCTGGCAGTAGCAGCAGGTTTAACCGGAGCAGGTGCAGAAGCAACAGGTGCACTAACAGCAGGTGCTGAAGGAGCAGAGGTTTGCGATTGTCTGCCATTTTCTATGTATTTCAGAATATCGCCTTTAGTAACGCGATTTTCTTTACCTGTACCAGCAATGGCTTCTAATTCGGCCATAGAGATACCTTCTGTTTTGGCGATATTAAGCACCAGAGGAGAATAGAATCTTCCTGCTTCACCATTAGACGGAGCAGAAACAGCAGCATTTGTTAATGCTTGTTGCGCCATTTTTGCAGCGTGAATAACTGTTTCATCAGGTTGCTCTTTTTTGGCGGCAGGCGCAGGTGCAGAACTGGCAACAGTCGCAGAAGCATCAGAACCAATGATAGCGATGGCAGCACCAACTGGTACAACATCACCTTCGTTCCAAAGTTTCTTAATCAAAACACCTTCAGCTGTTGAAGGCACTTCAGAATCTACTTTATCGGTAGCGATTTCTACAACCGCTTCGTCCATTTTAATAGTATCACCTTCGTTTTTCAACCATTTTGTTATAGTTGCCTCAGCAATACTTTCGCCCATTTTAGGCATGATTAATTCGACTTGAGCCATAATGTTTAAGGGTGCAAAGATAGTAAAATACACATTAGTATAAAAACCAAAATTAGTGATCCTTTTCGGGGGTATAACCTAAAATCATAATTGTAGCTAAAATATAGTTACAATTAATTGTTTGATGTGCATTGTTACCATTGTTTTCTGGCGTTTTATACACTTCTATTTTAATTGACTTCCGGTCGATAGAATAGTTATTCATGAACATATCCGCCATTTGCTCAGCCCGCATCAGGGCAGAGTCAGCATGATCAGCATAAAAACTTCTCAAAACCAATGTAGGTTTTACATTATAATTAAGAATTGAGTGAAAAGAATTAACTATGCAGATACACATTGTATCAGGGTTCTGACTTAAACAAGGTTCCTCCGACTTACAATCACCTTTGAGATTAAAACGCATACAGTTTGAAATCATGTTGAGAGGTGCGCTCATCATTATATTGAGCTGAACTGTATCCTTCTGAATCAAAGTATCAGAAAGAAAAACATACTTGTCAAAATACTTATCACTGGTTTTAAAAACCCTGTATGGACAAATAGAATCGTAAGTAATAACAGGCTGCGACGACCTTGCTTCTGCTAAAATCTGCAAATTGTATTTTAAATCATTTTTAGAACATTTTAATTGAAAATTACCATTCTGGTCGGAATACGTCCTCAGAATGACTGAATCATTTTTCAACAAACTCAGACTAACATTCTTAAGTATTTTAAAAGGATAATGTTTATTATCAGGACGCACCACCCCTTTGATTAACATACTATCCTGAAAAAATGAAGCATCTGCATTCCAGATAGTGATCAGAAAAGTAAGTATAAGGGCTGCAACTTTCACAAAACAAATATCGTTATTAAATTTATACGAACGACTGATAAAATTATTTCTTCTTATTAAAATTCAGCGTGTATATTCGCCGTATGCAATCCCCGGCACTCTACAAACGATCTCTTACGCTTATTTTCATTACACTTCTGGTAGATGTAATTGGTATTGGTATTATTATTCCGATTATTCCAAAGCTATTAAAAACACTTGGAAATTACACGGTTTCTGAAGCCGCTGCTATGGGCGGTTGGATGGTGGTAGCCTTTGCCTTGCCACAGTTTATTTTCTCACCTATTATGGGTGGATTAAGCGACAAGTATGGCAGAAGACCTATATTAATTATTGCATTGCTGGGATTAGGAATAGATTTTATTGTTCATGCCTTGGCACCGAGTATTGCAATATTGTTTGTTGGTCGCATTCTTGCTGGTATTTGTGGCGCTAGTTTTACTACTGCCAGTTCGTATATTGCAGATATTAGTTCACCAGAAAAACGCGCTCAGAATTTCGGACTGATTGGAGTAGCATTTGGAGTAGGTTTCATCCTTGGTCCGATAATCGGAGGTATTGCTGGCGACTGGCATGTAAGGGCACCGTTCTGGATAGCAGCAGGACTTTCGTTTGCCAATGCTTTGCTTTGTTTATTTTTATTACCAGAGAGTCTGGATAAATCACACCGACGCGAGTTCAGCTGGAAACGCGCCAATCCTATTGGCACTTTATTTCAACTGAAACAATACCCTTTAGTGTTAAAATTAATGGTACCATTGTTTCTATTGTACCTGGCTTCTCATGCGGTTCAATCTAACTGGCCATATTATACAGCGTATAAATTTAAATGGGATACCAAAATGATTGGATATTCGCTTGGAGTGGTAGGTATAATGGTATCAATTGTCCAGGGAGGCTTAATCAGAGTTATTGTTCCCAAATTAGGCAATGAGCGTTCCATTCAACTTGGTTTCTTTTTATATTTTGCCGGCATGTTACTATTTGCCTTGGCCAATCAGACCTGGATGATGTATGCATTTACAACAGTCTACTGTCTGGGCGGTATTGCGGGTCCCGCGCTACAAAGCGAAATGTCTCTGGCTGTGCCTGCCAATGCACAGGGAGAACTCTCAGGGGGCATGACCAGTTTAATGAGTTTAACTTCGATCTTTGGTCCGCCCATGATGAACAACCTGTTTAAAGTTTGTTCAGGAGAAAAAGCCATAATTGAATTACCCGGAGCACCTATGCTATTGGGCGCTTTTCTCATTTTGATATCCTTTATAATTGTAGCTTTTATTTACTCTAAATTGAGAAAAGAAAGAAAATTAAACAACAATGATACTGCTGTAGAATTCACTCAATAGTTGTTAAACGATTAATTAAAATTGTTGTTTTAAATATTGTTCTAGCGTATCAGAAACGGTATCCCAACTAAAATTTTTCTGAATTACCTCTACCCCTTTTTGTCCGACAGACATCCTTAAATCTGCATCTTTTAAAAGTTCAATCACCTGATTAGCAAAACTACCAGCATCGGTTCTCATAAAAGCGCCTTCCCCATCCTGAATACCCAAACCTTCAAAACCAATATTGGAACAAACGACCGGAATCCCCATGGCCATAGCCTCGAGTACTTTATTTTGGGTACCAGCACCAAATCTCAGAGGTGCCACAACAACCGATGCCGAATTATACATATCTGACAGATCAGGGATAAATCCGGTAACCTGTATGTCTTTCTGATTATCCAGCGCTTTCACTTTTTCAATTGGGCGCTGACCAGCGATAACAAACTTAAGATCAAGGAAAACGGGTTTTATCAGAGGAAAAACCTCATTGGCAAAATAGAGTACAGCATCCACATTAGGATCATAGTCCATATTACCGGTAAACAACAAAGTATGCGCATGCGAATAATCGTGCGCCATAGGTTTAAATTTATCGGTATCCACTCCGTTGGGCAATAATCGTAAATTTTGGATAGAGTGTTTATTTTCTAAAAATTTTAAATCTTCCTTAGAACAAACCAGATTCAGATTGAATGCATTCAGGATATACTTTTCATATTTGAGAACACGCTTAGATTCGATATTATCGAGCAAACGGGTGAAGAAAGAACGGGGTACATCTTTTCTACGTTGCCAGTATAGCGAAAAAGCATCAGGCAGATCCAGAATCCTGAATAGATTTTTGTAAGGAATAGCGTACTGAGCCATTCTAAGATGTTGCACATGCACAGCATCGTAGACGTTTTCTTGTAAAAGTATATTCAGCTTTTTTTCAAACGCTTTAGATTTAAAATAGTTGACTTGGAGCGGTAGATTACCCAGTAAACCCAGTCCCACGTTTAAAACACTTTGTAATTTGGGAAGGTGAATGATTTCTATTTTAGAAAAGATAGCTTCAAGTTCAGGCAAGTATTGGGTATCCGAGCGCTGTTCTGTAAAAGTTATTAGATGTAATTCGTGTTTCTTTGCCAGACGTTTAGCAAGATTATAAATCTTGAGTTTATCACCTCTGAAAGGCGGATAAGGAAAACGATTGGCTATGAATAGAATTTTCAAAAGGATTAGTTAAAGTTATATCTGTAAGTGATGTGTCGTTTTATTGGCTGAGCACCCATAGATTCGAACATACTGAGCATTTTCGGATTAAAATCACCAATCCAGGCCAGTTCATTTTCTTCATATTTTCCGCCTTTAATCAGGTTTTCTCTGAATTTCATAATCAGAGCCACCTCTATACCGAGATTATGCAACTCGGGCACCACACCAAAGACAATACCTCTAATACGTTTCACAAAACGCTTATAATAAAGAAATTTAAGTTTACCAATGAGGTTCATTTTACCATTGACATATTTAAAAATCTGGTTAACATCAAGAACTGTCAGGTAGAATCCAACAGGCTGACCGTTATGGTAGGCGAAAATATTTAATTCCTCGACCACTATCGGTTTCATTTCTTTCATACGGATGAGGATTTTCTCTTTCGTCATCGGTACGAAGTTTTCGTGAAAAGCCCAAGCTTTGTTATAGATTGTTACGAAGTCTTCAGCATACTTCTCGATATTGGATAATTTAAAATGTTCGAAGGTATAAGCAGGATTGGACATCACACGTGAAGCCAGCTTACTGAAGCGTTCGAAATTAAAGTGTTTTTCGTTAATGAGCGAAGTTGTCTGTCCGATTTCGAACTGAAAACCATAGTTTTCGAAGAGTTGCTGATAATATGGAAAGTTGTAGTTTTCGCGGTAGCTCGGACTAGCGAAACCGCCCACCATCAGTCCCCAGAAGCTATCACGGTCGCCGAAGTTAATCGGACCATCCATGAACGAGCACTTATTTGATTTTAGCCAGTCTTTAGCTGTATCGAAGAGTAAGTTGGCTGCAGCCTGATCGTTGACACACTCGAAGAAACCGCATCCACCGGTTCTTACTTGAGTTTTTTCAACATCACTATAAAAAGCAGCTATACGACCAACAACCTTAGCATTCTGAATTAGCAACCAGCGCTGACAATCGCCGTTTTGAAAAGCTGTATTATAATTTCTGTTGAAGACATTTTCTATATCGACATCCAGCGGCATGATATAATTTTCATCCTTAGCATACAATGTTTTTGGGAACTCCAAAAACTGAAGAGCCTGACTGGGTTGATCAACTTTAACTAATTCAAAATTCACGGGGGCAAAGATATAAAAAATAAATTGTTAGTTGGAATGACTCCTGCACCTTCCAGGTCTTAGACCTGGAAGGTGCAGAACCAAATTCTATTTCAAAAGCCTTACAGTTCAATTCAAACAATAATCCTCTAAACCAAAATTAGCAAACATCTGAAAATTAGTAGTTTATAATATTTTTCAAGTTAATAAGTGGTTACGAACAGATTTTCAATTAATTAAATCGTTCAACAGATCAAAAAATCAGAAAATAAAAAATCTGATAAATTAGCGTCCCTTCGAAAAAACATCTCATTTAAAAAATCGAATACAAACGGAATTTTCGCAATTATTAAGTTTGCTTAACAATCATTTTCAATCATTCATATAGTTTTAAATTATATTAATATGATTTAAATCTGCACTTATATGACTCACACTTTTTTTGTAATAAAATTCAATTATATTGCACACATTATTCTTAAATGAAAGACAGAAGATACATCA
>JBJTNS010000227.1:0-2599 GCA_046074245.1 Chitinophagaceae bacterium
GATCCAATCTAAGTTTTTATTTTTTTTAATTCCCCACCCTGACAGGGTGTTTGAAAATAAAATAATTATTCCAACACCTGCTTCATGCAATCACTTTTAGGCCATTTCTTAGGCAAAAAGGCCGCAAAAAAAAATCTGTGACTTGTATCATTTATTGGGAATCAATGAATATTATTGCCAATCAATAAATATTAATTATGAGTGAACAAGCTACTAAAGGACATCCTAAAGGGTTGTATGTTTTATTTGTCACTGAAATGTGGGAACGTTTCAGTTACTATGGTATGAGAGCACTATTTGTGTTGTTCATGACCAAAGCGCTGTTGTTTGACAAAGCCTTTGGCTCACAGGTGTATGGCAGTTATACCGGACTGGTGTATTTAACCCCTTTGATTGGTGGTTACATGGCTGACAGATACTGGGGAAACCGCAAATCTATCATTGTAGGAGGTGTTTTAATGGCCGCTGGTCAGTTTTTCATGTTCCTTGCAGGTACATTTTTCCAGCAAATAGATTTTGCCAGCATGATGATGTACATTGGTTTAACTTTCCTGATTTTAGGAAACGGTTTCTTTAAACCTAATATCAGCACCATGGTGGGTCAGCTTTACCCTCAGGGCGACAAGCGAGTTGACTCAGCTTTCACAATCTTCTATATGGGTATCAACCTCGGAGCATTTATCGCACCTTTACTGTGTGGTTATTTAGGTGATACCGGCAATCCGGCAGATTTCAGATGGGGATTCCTTGCAGCCTGTGTAGGGATGATCCTGAGTTTGGTTTTGTTTATTTTCCTTAAAAACAAATACATCGTAACTCCGGAAGGAGAACAAATCGGTATGGCGCCAAACAAAGCGCGTATGGAAACCGTAGAGGTTGATACAGCCGGAGAAGTAAAAAAGACCTTCCCTATTACCACCATCATTATCTGGGGTGCTATCTGTGTGGCTTTATTTGCCTTCTTTAAATTATACATGGAGATGGACATCATCGGTTGTTTCATTTTCTCACTTACGATATCTGCACCAGGATTAATAATCTCTGACCCTAGTCTGACTAAGGTTGAAAAACAGAGAATCTGGGTGATCTATATTGTTGCCTTCTTTGTTATCTTCTTCTGGTCGGCTTTCGAGCAGGCTGGCGCTTCTTTAACCTATTTTGCAGAAGAGCAAACCAATAGAACATTGTTTGGTAAAACAATTCCAACATCATACTTCCAGAGTATCAATGCCGTTGCGATTGTAATTTTCGCACCACTGTTTGTTTGGTTGTGGGGTGGCTTAGGAAAACGCAATATGGAACCTGCTTCACCATTTAAACAATCTATAGGCTTATTCTTGCTGGCTTTAGGTTATCTGGTAATTGCCATGGGTGTTCAGGGCATCAATCCAAGCACTAAACTTTCTATGATCTGGCTGGTGAGTTTATACACCATTCACACTTTTGGTGAATTGTGTCTGTCTCCAATCGGCTTATCGATGGTGAACAAACTTGCTCCGGTAAAACTGGCTTCATTGCTAATGGGAGTATGGTTCTTATCGACTGCAGCAGCCAATAAATTTGCCGGTACTTTAAGTGAATTGTATCCTGAAGAAGTGAAAATGGAAAAATCCATCAACAGTCACGCTTCTCCAGAAATTATGGCCATGCTGAATGCTCAGGTGATTGATACCAATACCTGGAAACTTGATCCGGCTGGCAAAACACAGATTGCCTATGCAAGTGTTTCTTTAGACAAGACCAACAAAGACAGTAAAACTGCTGATAGCATCACAAATGTTAGCGTAGATTCTGTTAAAAAAGATATTTCTGTATATGCGTTAAAAGTTATCAAGAGTAATAACAGAAACTTCAACCGTGTGATCATGACAGACATTAAAGATGGTGACAACAGTTACCCTGCAATTATCACACATGATTCAGTAGAAGTAGTGGTAAACAGAGTGTCTACCAAGAAAGAAGTAGTTCAGGTATGGAATTTAAAACCTAAGAAACCAAGCTTCCTTGGCATGCAGATCAGTACTTTGTACGACTTCTTTATGTTGTTCGTTTATATGGCAGGTATTGCCTCTATCATCTTATTCTTCTTATCTAAGAAGTTGTTAAACATGATGGGTGGTGTACGATAGTACTACAATGAAAATATTAAAAAAGGGGCTATAAAGCCCCTTTTTTAGTTTAATAGCATAGCCAAGACCCATGGGAAGACAATGGTTAAAGATTGTCCTTTCGGTGGCATCTGAAGATTATTTCTGATAAAGCGGATTGCGATGGTAATTTGATTCTCAACGGTCTTCTCTGAAATGTCGAGTACCGAGGCAATTTCTTTGTTACTGAGGTATTCGCGGCGACTGAGGACAAAGATTTGCTGGCATTTAGGGGGCAACTTATTGATGAGATACTGAATTTGCTTTTCAGTTTCTTTAGCCTGAAGTAAATCTATGGCAGAAATCTGGTCGGACGCCACTTCGAACCCCATTTCCATATCAGTGATTTCGATTTTCTTTTTCTTAAGCCAGTTAAGACTTTTGTTCCTTACGATGGTGTATAGCAATGGTTTGAGAGACTGACCTTCTATGAGTTCATTTCTTTTGTCCCA
>JBJTNS010000228.1:0-4049 GCA_046074245.1 Chitinophagaceae bacterium
CCTATGCCATAATTAGTTTTCTTAGAAATGGTTTCTAAATTGAGGTGAAAGCCGCCTGTGTAGGTGTGGTCAGTACTCAAAAAAAGATTGGTTGAAACCTGATATTTATACGCTTTTATTGAACTCGGCAATTTAGAAGAATCCTGAGCACTCAAATTCAAAACAAGCAGCATCGCTATAGCCAGACAAAGTTTTTGCTTCATGCGGCAAATAACGGCTAAAAACGAATTAAATTGTAAAGGATATAAAATATGAACTTTGAGAGACAAATAATTATTTTAATCTGAAACACCCTGTCAGGGTGTTTTAAAATAAAATAATTACCTCAGCAGTGTAAAGGTTCCTTTCAGATTGTACCACTTATTATCTGCCCCCAAAGCTTCAACATGATACATGTATACATCCTGCTGACACACCTCGCCCTTAAATTGCCCATCCCAGCCCGCTAAACAATCGCCCGACTCAAAAACCTTCTCTCCCCATCGGTTAAAAATTTCTATCTTATACCTCGAGATATACTGACCCTTGCCACCGAAAACTTCGTTGATGTCGTTTCTGTCCGGACTGAAGGCATTAGGCACAAAGAGGGTTGAACGCGGTAAGACTTTTACTTCATTCGAATAACTCAAAGCCAATGTATCAAAACTGGTATGCCAGTTACTCACGGCCCTCACTCTGTAAACATAATCTGGCACACAGGTACTCTCTGCCTGATGATCTATGAACTGATTCTGATGATTCGCTACTTTACCGATAACTTTAAAACTACCATCTGCTTGCCTGCGTTCTATCTCGTAATAGCTGATGCCCTGATCCCAGTCTCTATAAGAATTCCAGCGAACTGCGGGTTTCTGACTTGCTTCATCAAAATAACCTTTTAACAATATAGATTGCGACATATTGCTCCACGGGGTCGTATCATCACAATTATCAATTCCTCGCATTAAGTAATAATAACTTTTCTCATTAACCTTTACCTGTCTGTCACTTAATATAGTATCTGTAGCTGCAAAATATTTGTTCTGAAACATCCTGTTGCCATCAGAAAAATACTTGTCTACAACATAGCCTCTGATACCATGTTTACTCCAGGCATTGTTCAACCACTCCAATCTCACATATTCATTATTTTCTACCGTTGCACGCCATGCATAATTGCCTGTTGTGGTGTTGACAGAATACGGTTTGGCCAAAGCTGTATCACTGTTTGAATACTCTTTAAACCCGCCTTTCTGAATGGCTTTAATTGTATAATATTGTCTGGTATAACATGTAAAATGGGTATCTGTATACTGCAATTTAGTACCGTCTACACTGTCTAAGAGTTTATACTGACGATTGTTATCTGCATCTGCACGCCAGATCTCATATCTTGCTATCGTATCAAATCCAATGTATGGCGACCAGCTTAACTGGTTAGCCTCAAATACCCCCTCTGCACTGGTTTCTACCGTACAATGCGGTGCCGATATCAACAAATCAGAACTTAACAAACATAAATTCTTTGTGCGTATTTTATAACAATATGACTGATGCAGCGTGTTTACCTGATTATCTGTAAAAACAGTGTCCTCAGGTCTGGTAACTTCTGCTATTTTAACATATCCTCTCTTGTCAGATTTGTAAATGCTGTAACTTGTAAAATCAAAATCAGGATATTTTGAAAATACCAGTTCTGTTTTGTAATCATTTAAAACTGACGCTCTCCGAATCGGCACTGGCAAAGGAGAAATTGTATCACCTATTACTGCAATATCAGGCCTCTCTACAGTGTCTTCACATTGCATAATATCTCGTGTAATTAATCTGACAGTATAAGTTCCTGCTTTGCTATACTGATGCTTAACATCTTTGCCCTGATGCTTGGTGCCATCGCCTAAATCCCACTTATACGAAATAATATCTGTGTCAGAACTGCTGGCATTAATGATGCTCAAAGGCATCCCTAAACAAGTGTGTTTATCACTAATAGCAAAATCGCTGCTGGGTGCAAATATCCGGATGGTCTGTTCTGCCGTATCCTTACATGTACCTTTGTTCTCTACTATAAGTCGCACGCTCTGATTTCCCCTCTTATCCGGCATATACATGGAATCTTTACCTGGTGATTTAATTGAACCGTTAAAAAACCACGTTGACTTTAATGTCGGATTTTCATGCTTACTGTATGATACATTGCTCACTTTAATAGGTTGATGATAGCATAAACCATCCGCTACAATTTCTGCTTTGGGATAATCGTAAACATAAATTGTATCAATCGGTGGTAAGGTGTATTTACATCCTAAAGTATCACTTAAAATCATAGCAGGTATATACCTGCCAGCTTGCTTATAAATATGCTTGAAACCATTGCCCTGTCGCACTACTCCATCTCCAAGATCCCATTCCATTGTTGCCGAATCAAGTGTCTTTCCTCTGAACTGAACTGTATGCGGTAAACAACTGTTCCCTCTGTCAAAATCATATGAACCTCGCGGACCGTTAACTATGACATATCCAGGTTTTTTTATGGTTGCTGTACAGCCATTCTTACTCGTTATCTTTAATGTTATATCATAAGTCCCTGGAACAAGATATAATTTCTCAGGATATTGTTTTTTAGAAGTGCTTCCATCTCCAAAATCCCACTCCCAGTCTGTTATACTTGCGTTAAACGACTTCGACATATCTTCGAATTTACACTGAAGCGGCGGACAAAACCTGCCTGTTGGATCGGCCTTAAACAATGGCTGAAGCATGTTTGGAGAAACTTCAAAACTATCAGTATACTCTGTCTTACAATTGTCGCGGTCTTTTACCGTCAAGACAAAATAATTCATCCCCATTTGCTTGAATTTTCCGTCATAATTCTGTGAATTCACTTTCAAACCTGAACTCATTTTCCATTCATAACTTACCGGTAATTTAGTGTGACTGCTATCGATGTATGACTTAAAATAAAATACTGGTGTGTCGCAAATAGCAAATCGCTGAACCTTGTAGGTGGCTACAGGACCAGCATACGGCAAAATATAGTCTTTAACCGATGTACAACCGGACGAACTTTGTACTTTATGCTCTATCCGTATTACACTATCGCCCGCAGGTAAGGAACTAACCGTTATCTGTGTTAATAACGACTTAGCCTCAACTGTTTTACCATTTACCTTCCAGGTGTGGTAATGATTATCTGTTCCTGCCGTAGAATCATATAAATTAATACTGACTGGCGAACATTTGCCAGTACTCACTACATTTGAACGCAATTGTACTCCTGATACACTTACATTCACTTCGTTAGTGTCCGGACAATTCGTGGAATCGTATGTACCAATTAATACTATTTTATATGTACCAGAATTTCGGAAAGTAAAACTGGTGCGGGCAGACAGACTGCTATCGCCATCCGGCAATAACCACTTGTATTTTTTCATGTCTCCTGTTGCACTTAGAAAGCCTTTAGCGGGTGCACAATTCTGATCAAGTGAAACATGCGCCTCCGCATGATATGGAGTAGGTAGAGGTCTGTTTGGAATTACTACTGAATCAAAACAGGAAAAAGTGTCGTTCCAACCCCTGAATACAAAATAATTTGGCTCAAACTTACTGTAGATCCTGCCCTGATTAAACGGCAGTTTCATGGTGTCGTCTTTACTGAAATCGTAACGATTGCCCCACGAATAGGAAGGTGTCAACGCAATCTTATCAAGCTTACAACTAACAATCATCCACTCGACTCCAACATATGGACCATGCGCATAAACAGTATCAGTCATCTCCGACTCTGTCTCGCATCCAAAATGCTGAGCCGTCATCTTGATTAAATGAATTCCCCCGCGCCGGGTTACTAAAATTGAATCATTTCTTACATACGACCAGGTGTCTGCCTCAAACAATGGCTCAGTCTTTAAAGAAAATCTGACTTTCTTCTTAACAGAATCTGGTGTGGTATTGATAAATCTGAGTGTATCGGTTCCGCAAACATGATAATCGGTCAATTTAAATGTCGGTACATAACGGTTGCCCACCGATATCAAAGCTGTGTCTTTAACTTCGCAGCCCTGGTA
>JBJTNS010000229.1:0-8909 GCA_046074245.1 Chitinophagaceae bacterium
GAAGACGGGGAACTCATCATTAAAAATATGCAGATCAGCGAGTTTAAACAAGGTAGGGGCAATCAGCATGAAACTCTCAGAAACCGCAAGCTCCTGCTCAATAAAATAGAATTAAGAAAAATCAGCAGCCGACTCAAAGAGAAAGGTACTGCTGTTTTTCCAATTAAGTTATATGCAGGTGAGCGGGGGTTTTTAAAACTGGATATTGGTGTTGGCAAAGGTAAAAAAGCTTTCGACAAACGCGATGATATTAAAGCCAGAGACATACAAAGAGAATTAGCAAAGATTAAATTTTGAAAAAGATTCTATTTATAACCTTTTTGCTGCTGACTGACCATCATCTGAAAGCTCAGTTGTTCGGGAAAAACGATGTTTCTATTCAGTATGGAACATTGAATTTCCATGCCAAATCGCTGAATAATTCTCTGAACAGCAATAACAGACTCTCTCATGTAACAGAGATCGACAAACATATACACCTGGCCAGATTTGCCAGCATTTGCACTGGTCTGGGCATTGGCACTCTTCAAAACCTGGACAACAGATTCAGGAAACACGAAAGCAGTCAGTTTATGAGAGTAAAACTCGGACTGGTTCTTCACCTGCCTCAGGCATATAATCCGCACAACTGGTCGCCGAAACTGATCAATCCTTATTTCAAGGTTGCCTATAATGTAGATGTATTCAATCACCTTTATAAAGCAACTGAAGGCAAAAGCATGGGAAGCAGTGTCAGATTAGGCTTAGGATGTATTTATAAAATCAATCACAATATTGGTATTGTATTAGAAACATCACACAACCAATGCCTGAGTTCAGATTTCAGAACCTATTATCAGCACAATTTAGGTCTGGTGATCAATATGGACCAGAAATTTATTGAATGGTAATTACCAGCGCTTGCGGCGCATCTCTTTTTTAGAAAACAAGCCCATATTTTTCTTTTTCCTTGAAGACTTACCATCTGCAACATTGTTGTCTACATCGCATGACTTGGCTTTACAGGCAGGTAAACTCGTAACCGAGACCAGTAGAATCAAGGTATAGATGACTAGAGTTTTGATACGCATTATGGCAAAGATAATTAAAAAACTGAAAGTTTACGCCATCAAACCCCTGTTTAACAATTAGGTTATTGTGATAAAAGTTACTGAATTTAACTTCATTACTGAACTAATTTTGCCATTACTTAATGGAATTAACAGGATATATACTAGCCTTTGCAGTCGGCACCATCATGGGCTTGATTGGTGGAGGTGGATCTATTCTGACACTTCCGATTCTGGTATACATCATGGGTGTGCCGGCAAAAACAGGCACCAGCTACTCATTGATGATTGTTGGCACTACTGCATTAGTGGCGGGCATACAAAACATCAGACAAAAACAAGCTGATTTTAAAATTGCCCTGCTGTTTGGCATACCTTCAATTATCTCGGTGTATTTCACCAGACAATGGTTATTGCCAATGGTTCCGGAAACAATTTTTAGCACCAAGGCTTATACCCTATTTAAAGACCAGGCCCTGATGTTACTCTTTGCCTGCATTATGCTACTGTCGGCATTGAGTATGCTAAGGCATAAAAAGAAAACTGAAACGAATGATTCAGGCGATATCAATATTGGAATGATTGTTTTAGAGGGACTCTTTGTGGGTGTCATTACGGGACTGGTGGGTGTAGGAGGTGGATTTTTAATTATTCCGGCACTGACCTTATTTGCCAAAATCCCGATGAAGACAGCGATAGGCACCTCATTGATCATCATAGCCATTAATTCGGCAGTTGGATTTACCGGCGACCTCAATCAGATCAATGGCATAAACTGGAAATTGCTCATTATCTTTACCACGCTTTCAGTGGTTGGAAGTTTTGCTGGAAATATGATGGCAAAAAACGCTGACAACCAAAAACTGAAGTACTATTTTGCCTGGTTTGTATTAGGCATGAGTATTTTTATTTTTTTAAAAGAACTATTTTTTCAATGAGCGAACAATTAGACAAAAACTACTGGGACAGTCGTTATCAGACTGAGCAGACCGGGTGGGACTTAGGAACGGCATCCGGACCGATTAAAAATTATATTGATCAGCTGACAAATAAAGAGCTGCGTATTCTTATTCCGGGTTGTGGCAATGCTTATGAAGCAGAGCATTTACTGGAATCAGGATTTAAGAACATTACACTGATAGACATATCACCCAGTTTAGTTCAGCAGTTAAGAAAAAAATTTGATGGTCGTGAAAACATTACTGTTCTGGAAGGCGACTTCTTTGAACATCAGGGTGAGTATGATTTAATACTAGAGCAAACTTTTATGTGTGCACTTGACCCATCGATGAGAGAAGACTATGTCAAAAAAATACATAGTTTACTGTGCGAGAAAGGCAAGCTATCAGGTTTGTTGTTCGGTGTGCACTTCGATAAAGCCGGACCACCATTTGGAGGCAGCAGCAGCGAATACGAATCGCTTTTCAGCAATCATTTTAATATACAGACTATGGAAAAAGCCTATAACTCTGTAAAACCCAGAGAGGGTAACGAACTTTTTATAATATTTAATAAAAAAACAATATGACGTTAAAATCAATTTTCAACACACTACTGGTAACTGTTACATTAGTTAGCTGCAGTCAGAACCTTAACTCACAAAACGGTGCATCTGTCATCAATATCGATGGCGCTAAATTAACAGAAATGGCCAAAGACAGTAACACAGTCATCATCGACGTTAGAACACCTGGCGAAATAGCTGAAGGGTACATTCCAGGCACTACAAAGTTCATGGATTACAACGGAGGCAAGTTCGATGCTGAATTTAAAACTTTAGATACCAGCAAGACCTATATTGTATACTGCAGAAGTGGCATGCGCAGCAGCAATGCTTCAAATCAGATGATTCAGGCAGGATTTACAAAAGTATATAACCTGAGTGGAGGCATCAACGGCTGGAACGGTCAGCTTAAAAAAGACTAAACAGACTAACAATATTTAAAAAGTGAGGCAAGGCATTGTCTCACTTTTTTTGTTTTAATCGGAAAAAAATATTCAGTTTTTAAAACTGATAGTTGTAGTTTTGCAGCACTATATGTCAAAACAAGTTTTCGTCGTTGATGCAGTCAGAACCCCAATAGGTAAATATGCCGGCACATTAGCCGGAGTTAGACCCGATGATATGGCCGCTCATGTTATCAAAGCACTGGTAGAGCGCAACCCAGGATTGCCATTCGAACAAACAGAAGAAGTAATTTTAGGTGCAGCCAATCAGGCAGGAGAAGACAACAGAAACGTCGCCAGGATGGCATTGTTATTAGCGGGATTACCAACCACTGTCGGAGGGTATACGGTTAATCGTTTATGCGCGAGCGGACTTCAGGCAATAGCCAATGCGTCTATGGAAATACAGGCTGGCAATGGCGATTTTTATATTGCAGGCGGCGTAGAGAGTATGACCAGAGCGCCATTTGTTATGGCCAAATCAGAATCAGCTTTCGGAAGAACACCAGAGATCCACGACACGACAATAGGATGGAGATTTACCAACCCTGCCCTTTCGGCTTTATACCATCCTTATACGATGGGAGAAACAGCAGAAAATGTTGCAGAACAATGGAAAATCAGTCGCGAAGAACAAGATGCATTCGCCTATAATTCGCAGTTAAAATGGCAGGAAGCAAACGCTGCAGGAAAATTTGACAATGAAATTGCAGCACTGCATATCCCCGGTAAAAAAGGTTCTGTATTAGTTTTTGACAAAGATGAGCAACCTAGATTAAGTGAACCAGAAGTACTAAGCGGATTAAAACCCGCCTTTAAAAAAGGTGGCAGTGTAACAGCAGGAAATTCGAGCAGTGTCAACGATGGTGCCAGTGTACTTGCTATTGCATCAGACAGTTTCATTCAGGCACATGGATTAAAACCGAAGGCCAGAATTGTTGCCAGCGCAGCATCTGGTGTTGAACCTTCCATCATGGGTATTGGTCCGGTAGACGCCGTTAAAAAAGCCCTTAAAAGATCAGGTTTATCGATATCAGACATCGGATTGTTTGAGTTAAACGAAGCTTTTGCCTCTCAGAGTCTGGCATGCATCAGAGAACTCGGAATCGATCCGGCCATTGTCAATGTAAATGGTGGTGCTATCGCTATTGGCCACCCACTTGGCTGCAGCGGTGCCAGAATCAGCACTACCCTGATTCATGAAATGCAAAAACGCCCTGATGTTAAATACGGCATAGCTACCATGTGTATTGGTGTAGGGCAAGGTCTTGCAGTAATCTACGAAAACATGGTATAATTTTTGATAACAAATAATTGAAATTCAGTTTTCTAATTCAATAAAATGAAAAACAGCTTTCGCGTTATTTCAGCCCTGTTAATACTGATTGCATTTAGTTGCAGTTGTGTTTCAGGATTTGCGCAAAGCAATTCTATTGTTTTCCAGAATGCCTATTCCTTACAAAAAGGCAATCAGGATAAACATGCCAGCTTAAATGCTGCCATTACTTCTAATGACATACTAATTGAGAATGAAACAGAAGAAGACAATGAAGAGTCTTTTTCTGACGGAGATTTCAGCGCAGTAAAATCTGAATTCAAACTAAGTAATTCAGCCGATAAAGCATCATTCGACGCCAACTGTAAACAAACAGTTTCCCGCATGATTCTTTATTGCGTCTTCAGGATATAGACAGATACTATTTCCACTTGCCTTTCCGTTTTTCAGGCTTTTTAAAAAAAGACGGATTCATAAATTTTTTTTATAACACCCATTAATCAAAAATGAGAGAAAATCATTTTGATGTCAATGAATCTATTAAAGAGTTAAAGCACTTTTTACCTGCTCAGGCGCCTTTAAAAGACTTCATTCATCACAATACATTGCATGCCTTTCAGCAATTGCCCTTTCACAAGGCTATGCAACAGTCTTCAGAGATATTTGGCTATAAAGTATACTTATCTCTTGAAGAATACAGACAACATTACAAAAACGGACGCATCAGCGATCTGGCTATATTACAAGCCATTCATCAGTTCAAGCAACATGAATCTGCAGAAGTCTGGCAAAATAAACTTCATCTGAAAAGTTACGACACCAATATTCACAGTCGCATTGGACAGCTTAGATCCATCTGGGGCAATTCTTACAAAATCAATCTCGACAAATTTACTCACCCGACACTGTTCAGACTGCTCAACCATTACCTCGACCAGGGCATATCAATGCATCAGTTTCCTGTTCATCCTGATGGCTTCATTGCTTCAATCAGAGAGATGCAGAAGAACAGTTATATCAGCTTGTTTAAAACAGAAAGAGCACGCTTGTTATTCGAACATTCAGACATAGACATTCATTATCTGCTGGATATCCTGGTTGGCGATGAGCGTTTGTATGAAAACTATCTCTTCGATCAGCAATTTGCACATCCCGGATGGTCGGGCATGGTATCTGTTCTCGAAGACCAGCCTGTTTCATTATACGACCGTCGCAAAATCAGCTTAAGTGAGCTTATTAAATTTGAATTGTTGCTGGAGATAGACGGACTGGATTCAAAATTTGGCGAATCCTGGAAGCCGCTCAAATCGGCCGTCAATTTCATTCCGGAGTCTATTTTCAGAAAAGCTTCATACAACGAACTTTCTGAAGTATTAGCAATTTGGCAGGAAGCCTTTGAATGGACTTATTATAACGAAGTATTAAGTGGACTGCACAATAACAGATCGAAATCTTCCAGCATAAAAGAGGCTTCTTTTCACGCCTTATTTTGCATCGACGACAGAGAATGTTCTTTCAGAAGACATATTGAAAGTATAGATCCCAAGGCAGACACCTATGGCACTCCGGGATTCTTTAACGTCGAATTTTATTTCCAGCCAGAAAACGGCAAATTCCATACTAAAGTTTGTCCCGCCCCCCTGCAGCCCAAACACCTGATCAAAGAAGTGGAATCTCAGAATAAAAAAGAGTCAGAGATGCATTTCACAAAACACACTCACTCTTTAATCAGTGGATGGTTAATCTCTCAGACACTAGGCTTCTGGTCGGCACTCAAGCTATTTGCCAATATCTTTAAACCAGGCCTTAGTCCTGCCACCTCCTACTCTTTCCGCCACATGGATAAGCAAGGTAAACTTAGCATAGAACTTCAGGAGGGCACCGAACTAACAGATGGATTGCAGGTAGGTTTTACTATCGAAGAAATGGCCAGCCGCGTAGAAGGTTTATTAAAAAGCATAGGTTTATACCATATTGGTGACAAACTGATTTATGCCGTTGGACACGGCGCCAGCAGCATCAACAACACGCATTATGCCGGATATGATTGTGGTGCTTGCAGCGGCAGACCAGGTTCTGTTAATGCTCGTGTCATCTCATACATGGGCAACCATCCTAAAGTACGCGAAATTCTGAAAGAAAGAGGCATTCAGATTCATGAAAATGCCCGGTTCATCGGAGCACTGCATGATACTACCAGAGACGAAATTGAATTTTATGACATAGAGCAACTGAGTGAAGCGCAAAAACAAGTGCATTCAAAGAATGTTCTAAGCTTCAACCAGGCACTTGACTACAATGCCAAAGAACGCTCCAGAAGATTTATTCTTTTAAACACGCGAAAAGAAGCCAGTAAGGTTCACGAAAAAGTAAAACTCCGCTCCGTATCATTGTTCGAACCACGTCCAGAACTTAACCATGCCACCAATACCCTCTGCCTCATTGGAGGCCGAAATTTAAGTCGCGGCCTCTTCCTCGACAGAAGAGCATTTTTAAACTCCTACAACGCAAAAACAGACCCGGAAGGGAAATATTTACTTCCTATTCTTAACGCTGCAGCACCAGTTTGCGGAGGCATCAATTTAGAATACTATTTCTCGAGAACCGACAACTTTAAATTAGGTGCAGGCACTAAACTTCCTCACAATGTTATGGGATTAATAGGTGTAGCTAACGGCACTGATGGTGATTTAAGAACGGGCTTGCCCTGGCAGATGGTTGAAGTTCACGAACCCTTGAGATTGCTTTGTATTGTTGAACACTACCCAGATGTGATACTGGAAGTTCTTTCTAAAAACAAGGCAACAGAACAATGGTTTCTCAACAACTGGATACATCTGGTAGCCATACATCCGGATACCGGCGACCATTATGTGTACCAGCAAAATGCATTTCAGCTTTTAAAAACCGAAACACAAAACACTCCCGAAACTGCTGATATCCTTCGGATACTTGAAGAGAACGACAACAATTTACCAGTTTATTTAATCGAAGAAGGACATGACATCACTGCTTAATCTATTTTTATTACTGCCATTATGTGGCCTAATACTGAGCTTTCTGATCAGCAGAGAAAAAGAACTAATGATCTCGAGAGTGGCGTTCTACACAGCTGGCTTAACCCTGCTTTCGGTGATTGCTTACAGTATCGCCTGGTTAAACATCGGGCATGTCTCAGTCAATCTGAAAGAAGTTGCCATTTACACCAGCAAGAACTATGAGTTTGCCGTCGATTTATATTTCGACAAAATTACCATGGTTTATCTAACCGTTGGGGCATTCTTAACATTCCTGATTACCATCTACAGTCGTTATTACCTGCATAGAGAAAGCGGATATAAAAGGTTTTTTAACACTATTTTATTTTTCTTTTTAGGTTATAACCTGACAGTGTTATCGGGGAACTTCGAAACCCTTTTTATTGGCTGGGAGATACTTGGAATTTCATCTTTTCTACTGATAGCCTTCTACAGAGACCGATATTTACCGGTTCGAAATGCCGTCAAAGTGTTTTCGGTTTATAGAATTGGCGATGTAGGCATCTTACTGGCCATGTGGGCCAGCCATCATTTATGGCACGAAAACATCACCTTTGCCAAGCTTTACAATTTTGAACTGGTGCACGAACATCTCAGCGGGCATACACTGGTTGGTGTTTTCATTTCGTTAATGATACTGATTGCAGCACTTGCTAAATCTGCTCAACTACCCTTTTCATCCTGGTTAGCCAGAGCAATGGAGGGACCAACTACATCGAGCGCTATTTTTTACGGTTCATTATCCGTGCATTTTGGCGTATTTTTATTGTTGCGCACAATGCCATTCTGGGAACAACAAACATCTGTCAGAATACTGATTGGAGTTATCGGAGTATCCACCGCCATTGTTACCACATTAATTGCCCGTGTACAATCATCCATGAAGAGTCAGATTGCGTATGCTTCAATTGCACAGATAGGCATTATTTTTCTTGAAGTTGCCTTAGGTTTCGACACACTGGCCTTAATACATTTTGCAGGTAATGCAGGATTAAGAACCTATCAGCTACTGGTATCACCATCTGCTGTAAGCTATTTAATCAGGGAACAATTTTACAATTATCAGCCACGACAACAGGATGCAGAAGATAGCATCCCCCGTAGACTGGAGTATACCCTTTACTGGCTAAGTGTCAAAGAATTCTTCCTCGACCGTTTAATGAACCGATTGATTTTTGACCCATTGAAGAAAGCGGGCAGGAAACTAAATTTTATTAACATCAGAAACTTGTTCTACTACTTTATTCCAGCCTATTTGCTAGGAATTCTGCTGTTTTTTAAAGAAGACCAGATTCCTGAAATCATCCATTCAAACCTTCCAATTGTATTTGCACTAATTGGATTACTGATGGTACTTCGCTCGTTTACCGAAAGAAAATCACCCATACTTGCATGGTTGCTTATTATCCTGAACCATTTCTGGATGGCACTGGCCATTTCATTTAATGAACATTTTGAATGGGACCATACGGCATGGTATCTGAGTGGTATTGTAATTTGCGGGGGCTTAGGACTCATACTTCTGAGAAAACTGAGGCAGGATGAAAACAGCTTTTTTGACCTGAACACATACTACGGGCATGTCTACGAATATCCGGG